>JAHFUO010000139.1 GCA_023265015.1 Acidobacteriota bacterium
CGTGCCGCTGTTCGCCGCTCAGGTCGGGGGTGCCCTGCAAAGCAATTCCCGGCAACAGTACATCGTTTCAGCCGACGGCCAGCGCTTCCTGGTGAACACCCTCACGGAGGAAGCCGCTTCGCCTATTACCGTGATGCTGAACTGGAAGCCGAAATCCTGACCGCGGGACGCCGCATTCGCCGGCGCGATTGCGCGCCGCCTCGTGCCGTTTCTAACGAGGTCGCCAGGTCGGTACATCTCCAGATTCTTGAACATGGCTGAAATCGGGATCCACTGTCGCGTGATAGATGAAAATCGTGGAGTCGAGAAAAATACGGCTCGCGGGAGGAAAGCGATCAAGCGTCAAGCAGCCCTTGCCTGAAATCAGGGTTTCATGACCAAAACCTCGTTCGCCCGCAGCAAGCCGCTGAAGAGACCCTGCAGTAAGTCGATGTGATCGGCCAGCACGTCGAACAGCTCATCGTGATCGATTCGCACGGCCTGTCCCTCGCGCGTCACCGTCGCGCGTCGGCCCAGTGAGACGCCGGCCAGCGTTTCGGGCACGCCGATGGTACTGCCGGGGCGCGCGACGATGGGGTCGGCCCCGTCGGCCTCCAATCGCACTTCGCCCGTCAGCACGTGATACACCGCCGGCGGATCGGTTTCGGTGAAGAGCACGCTGCCCGCGGTGAGCGGTACCTCGCGCGCGATCGCGGCGAGGGCGAGCAACTGCTGAACCGTTGCGCGTTCGAGCAGCGGGTTCTGGCGCAGCAGCAACACTTTCTCAAGCGGCTGGAGTGGCAGGCTTCGCGGCGTCGCCGGCTCGACCTCGGTCGGCGGCGTGTACACCGTGCGCCACTGCCGCGCCTTCGGTGTGTCGAGGAGCATGCGGAACAGTCCCTGCGCCAGCACGATGTTATCCGACAGCATCGTCAGGAACTCATCGCCGCCGAGCGAGAGACAGATGGCGCGATCGGCCGCACAGATCGTGTGGCGGAGCGGGCTGCCTTCGAGCATGTTCTCGAAGGCGAGCGCGGCCGGCGCGGCAAGGTCACACGGCGCGCGTCCTCCGCCGGACACGCGCACCGACCCCTCGAGCAGGAACTGCACATCAGTTGCCTGGGTCCCCTCGTGATAGAGCTCGCGGCCCCCCTCGTGGCGCACCTGCCGCCCCGTCCCGGCGACGCGGAATAGTTCGTCGACCGAGACGAAATCAAAGAGCGGGATGGCGCGCAGCCGGTCGGCCAGCTCGACCGCGGGCAGCGGTTCCATCCAGAGATCCCGCCGCTCGTCCGACAGCCGGTGTGCGGCGAGGGCCCACGAGGCGGCGTCGCATACGTCGGCGACCGACTGGTGGGCCCGCGCGTACTCGAGGTCGTCGGACAGCGACCAGAGCTGCCGCTGCTCGACGAAATGAATGGCGGAGGCGGCCACGACCGGGTCGGGATCGTGCACGAGCTGCGCCAGGGTGTCCTCGAGGTCGCGCGGCCGGCTCTTGAGGACGAAGTTGGCGTACCGCACTTTCTCCTCCATCGGGGAGTCTTCGATGATGGGCATCACGCGCTTGCGGACGGCGCCGCCGAGCAGGTTGTCCATGTATTCGATGGCGCCGGCGCGCTTGCGGCCTTCGCCGTGCTCGATCGTGTAGCGCGCGGCGGCGACGTCCTTCCAGGGATAGATCAGCCCCAACAGCCGGTAGATGCGATCGAGCGTGCGCCCGAGCTTGTCCTCGAGCGCGTGCACCAGCAGCGAGCGCTGCGCCTCGGTGTCGCGCTGCACGACGTTGTACCGCAGCGTCAAGTAGTCGTAATAGCGCGAGCTCTCCTTGAGTACGAGCGCCTCGACGGGTCCGCGGGTGAAGACGAGCTCGGGGTGATCCCGCCGCAGCTTCCCAATGGCGGCCACGACCTTGTAGCGCAGGAAGCCGTCGGGATCGTCAAGAGCATCGAGCAGCACGTTCATCGACCGCTGCGTCGGGAGGAGCGCGAGCGTCGCTGGAATGTGACGGCGCACCCAGACGTGCTCGTCACGGTCCTTCAGGAAGTAGGCTAGGAGGTCGAGCACGTCGTCGCCGTAGCCGACGAGCACGTCGCGCGCGGCGGGCTTCAGCACGCGGTGGCCGAGCAGCGCGACGAGGCCAGGCACGAACAGCGCGTTGACCGACCCCATCGACCCCACACTGCGAATGGCCGCGCGCGCGACGTCAAGGTCGCCGTCGTGCATGAGCGGTACGAGCAGCGGGAGGACACGCGGGTTCTTGACGCGCGCGAGCGCGGCAGCCGCTTCTCTGCGCGCGCCGGCTGCGGCCTCGCGCGTGTCTTCGGTGAGCCGCTTCAACGTCGCTTCGGCCGGGTGCACGTCGGCCTCGCGGCCCGAGTCGGCCAGTACCCCCGCGGCGGTCGCCGCCACGCGCGCCTCCGGATCATCCAGGTACCGTCGCATGAGCTGGGAGGCGTCTTGGGTGGAGAGTGCCGCCAGCGCGTGCACCGCCGCGGCGCGCACGTCGGCATCGTCGTCCTTCAGCATGCGCTCGACCGCCGGCGTCCACCGCCCGGCCACTGGCGCGCGCGCCGACTCGAGCGCCCCTAACGCGCGCGCCCGCACCCGGGCCGACTCGTGGTGCAACAGGAGCGGCGTGATCAGGTTGCGCTTGTCGAGCGCCTCGAGCATCTCGATGGCGTAGAGGACCGACGACTCGTCGGGGTTCGACAGTTCCTCGACCAGCGTTTCGATCGTGGCGGCGTCGGCGACGTCGAGCCGCACGCTTGCCGGGACCATCGCGCGCGTTTCGATGCTGCGCCGGAACGTCTTCAGATACTCGGCCCGCGCCCGCAACGCCACGAGGATCCACAACGCCGTCACCGTCAGGCTCGCGTAGCTGAGGCGTTGCCAGTCGAGGTGCAGCCCCCACGGCTTGATGAGCGCGAGGAGCAGCAGCGCGCCCATCGCCTTGGCGAAGCGATCCACGGTGACGTCGACGAACGGTTTCGCGCGATACTTCAGATCGACCGGCAGCGGGAGAAACAGCACCTCACGCGTCGTCTTGTCGATGCTGTAGCGCAGCGACGAGTCGAGCACACGCGCGGCCGCGGGCGCCCACAGCGCGCCGCTCGCCAGGATGATCGTGCCGGTTGTGCCGAGGCTCACCGGCAGGATGAGCAACGCGAAGAGCAGGCCGAGCGAGCGGTGGATCCGGCTGGTGAGGCCGACTTGCACGACAAACCCGATGATTGACAGATAGAACGCCACCTGCGCGAGGAAGGCCGTGATGGCATCGGTGGCCTCCGCGCCCTTGATCGACGCGGCCGCCATGTTGAGCTGCTGATCGATGATGGCGGCGCCGATGGCCGCAAAGCCGATCACCAGCGCGATGACCTGCAGGTGCCGCGAGCTGTGCAGCAGACGGACCGCTTCGCCGCCGCCCACGCCCCGTTCCTCGACTGTGGCAAAGTCACCCTTGATCTGTTGTCGTCCCACGATCGCCGTCACGAGTGGCACGCAGATGCCGAGAATCGCCGCGCTCACCAGCAACAAGTTGTTGGTGCCCACTTCTTCGACGGCGAGGGACGTGAGCGCGGCGCCCATCGCCCCGCCCAGGCTCGCGCCGCCGCCGATGAAGCCGAACAGCCGCTTGGCCTGCCGCGGATCGTAGATGTCGTTGGCCAGCGTCCAGAACTGGCTGATCAGCAGGATGCCGAGGACCAGGCCCAGCACGTAGAAGGCGACCGACACCCAATCCGCGTCCGTCCGGAACAGGAACCAGAACAGCACGAGCAGCGCGACCTCGCCCGCCTGCGTCACCGGAATGACCCAGCGGCGCGGCAGCCGCCGAATGGCCTGGCTGTAGAGCTGCATCAGCACGCCGATGAGCAGGCCCGCGGCGAGCTGCACGTAGGGCAGGTTGTCGGCTCCGAGCGCGCTGATGAATTTCGACCGCGTGATCGGCTTGAGGATGTTGTACGAGGTCATCGCCAGGAAGGAGTAGGCAAACATCAGCAGAGCCGTCGCGGCCTCGCCTTCCCGCAGGGTGACGATCTTGTCGAGGACGCGTTTGTGGGACGATGTCATGGCGTGCAGTGGGTCGGGGGACCGGCCGCCCATCTTATGTCACAGGCCGGCCCCGTGTCCTTAACCAAAATCAAAATGCGATTCGTGTTCCACGCTATAATTCGCGTACACAATGAGACTGTCGAACCGAGTGCGCGCGGCCCGTCACGCCTACTGGCGCGTCTGGGCGATCGCGATCCTGCTCCTCGGCGGCGGCGTGCCCGCTCCGCGGAGCGTCGCCCAGAGCAGTGCGCCGTCACGCGTGGTGGCCATCGGGGACATCCACGGCGATTTCGACGCGTTTCGAGGCATGCTCGAGCACGCAGGAATCATCGATGCCGCCGGCCGCTGGATTGCGGGGGCCACGACGCTCGTCATCGCCGGCGACTTCACCGACCGCGGCCCGAAGGTGCGGGCGGTGATGGATCTGTTGATGGATCTCGAGGAGCGGGCGACGGCCGGCGGCCACGTCGTGGTGCTGCTCGGGAACCACGAGACGATGAACCTGATGGGCGACGGCCAGGACGTCAGGCCGGCCATCTACGCGACCTTCGCGGACGAGCAATCAGAGCAGCGCCGCCAGGGCGCGTACGAGGCGTACGTCAAGCTGTGCGCGACCCGCTCGCTTCAGCTCCCGCGCCCGGCGCCCCAGATTTATCAGCCCGTGAGCCAGGGCGACTGGATGACCGCGCACCCGCTGGGGTTCGTCGAGTACCGTGAAGCCTTCGGTCCTCAGGGCCGCTACGGGCGCTGGCTGCGGACCAAGCCGGCCCTGGTCCGCCTGGGCGACACGGTGTTTCTTCATGGCGGACTCCACCCCGATTTCTCGCCTCGCAGGCTGGAAGACGTCAACAAGCAAGCGCTCGGCGAGATCAAACGGTTCGATGACTTCCGCCGCCTGATGGTCGATCGGAAGTTGATGCTGCCGTTCTTCACGCTTCAGGAGATGCTCGCGGTGGCGCAGGTCGAGATCGAGGCCGGCAGGAGCGCCGCTCGCCGGGACACCGCGGGGGACAGGGCGGCGCCGGGCGAGCTGAATCCACCGGACAATCCGGATCCGCTCGGGCTGGAAGGGCTCCTGCGGATCGGCACCTGGTCGATTTTTAACGGAAATGGGCCACTGTGGTTCCGCGGGTTTGCGACGTGGTCAGCGGCCGAAGGCACGCCGCAGATGGCAAAGCTCCTTCAGCGCTACAACGTGGCGCACTTCGTCGTCGGTCACACCCCCCTGAGCACGATGCGCATTAC
>JAHFUO010000140.1:0-2062 GCA_023265015.1 Acidobacteriota bacterium
TCCGGTCTCCTTCCAGCGGCAGCACCCACAGGTCGTTGTCGGTTTGCGGATCGGCGCTTTGATACAGGAAGAACCGGCCGTCCGCGGACCAACCCGTGGGCACTTTGTCCTGCGGCGATTCCAGGAGCAGTTCCTCGCTGCCGGCGCCGCTGGCTGGCTTCACATAGAGGTTCCGCCTTCCCTTCCGGTTCGAGTCGAACACGATCCGGCTTCCGTCCGGCGACCAGACGGGAAAGCGCTCCACCGCCGCATCGAAGGTGAAGCGGCTCGTGCGGGTCCCATCCAGCAGCCAGATGTCCGAGTTGCCCTGCACCGTGCGGACCACCGCTACGCGGCGCCCATCGGGCGAAACGTTGGGATTCATGAGTGCGGCCTCGTCGGGCGCGCCCATCGCGCCCAGCATCTTGCCTTCGCGGTCGAACCAGCGCAGTTGCCGCCGGCTCGCCCCTCCGGGCCGGTAGGCCACCAGGCCCGCCGCCGAGACCGAAAACGCTCCGGCAGACGTAATGGCGTCGAAGCCCACTGGATCGGCCACCGTTACAGGATTCCCGGTCAGCGCGTTTTGCGCCAGGTCCAGGCGCTGCGCCACAAGCGTGCCGGCGCGCACCCACAGCAGCCATCCTGAGGGCGCGTAAACGCCGGCCGTGTCGGCCGCCGTCAGCCGCTTCGTGTCTCCGGAGTCGAGCGAGCCTAGATAGATCCCTGCTGTTTCCGGCGTCCCCAGCGCGTAGAACAGGAAGCGCCGGCCATCGGGCAGGAAGTGGGGAAAGCGGTGGCTCCCCTGCCGATCGAGCTTCGTGACTGCTACCGCGTCGCCTCCCGAGGCAGACACGCGGAACAACGGGCTTCCCGTGGTCCGCACAAACAGAATCACGCCGTCCGCGTTCCAGGCTCCGCCGCGAGGGGCCGCATTTGCCAGCGCCTGCGGTAGGCCGCCGCCGAGGTCGAGCCGCTTCAGCTTGCCGTCGGCGAAAAATCCGACCGACTTGCTGTCGGGTGACCAAAATGGATAGATCGCCCCTTCGGTTCCGGGTAGCGGCTGTGCCGCCGTTGCCACCAGTGGTCGCAGCCACAAACGCGAGGGCCCATCGCTGGACGCGACGAACACGATCTGCCGCCCGTCGGGAGAGAGGGCGAAGGACACCGGATCGCTGGTGGCGGGTGTGACGATCTCGGTGCGCATCTCGGGCGCGTCGGGTGGAGGCGTTTCGCGGAAATGAATGAACGACAGAAGCCCCAGTCCCACGAGCAGCAACGACGCTACGGCCCACGGCAGGGCGCGCCGCCACATCGGTTGCAGAGCGACGGCTGTCTGCTGGCCGGCGATGGTCGCAACGCTCGCCTTCTCGCTCAACAGGAACTGCGCGACGGCGATATCCGCCATCCGCTGCGTGCGATCTTTCTGAAGACACAGCGTCAGGACCGTGCGAATCGAGGTGGGCAGGTCGGCTGGCAAGGCGGTCCAATTCGGCTCGCCACGCAGCACGGCCGCAAGCGTGTCGGAGACGTCTTCGCCTTCGAACGCCCGCTTGCCGGTGAGCATCTCGTACAGCACGCACCCGAACGCCCACACATCGCTCCGTTTGTCGGCGACGCGGCCCTTCGCCTGCTCGGGGCTCATGTAGGCGGCGGTGCCGAGAATCGCGCCGCCCTGCGTCGCGGCCAGCGATAGCGTCGGAGAATTGGAGAAGTCTGGTGACAGATCGGGTTGGAGCGCCTTGGCGAGGCCGAAGTCGAGCACCTTCACCTGACCCTCGGCCGTGAACGCGATGTTCGCCGGCTTCAGGTCGCGGTGCATGATGCCCTTCTCGTGCGCGGCCTGGCAGGCGTCGGCGACCTGGCGCGCGATCGTGAGGGCTTCATTTATTTCCAATCCGCGCGGCGCCCCACCCCCACGCGGCTGTCGCGCCTCGCCCACGCTCGGCGCGGTGGTTCGCGGCGCCTTTCCGCTTTCAGATGCATTCAGTCGGGCGAGATGCTGCGCGAGCGTCTCGCCGTCGACGAGTTCGAGCACGAGGAACAGCGATCCGTTCGATTCCTCGAGCCCGTAGATGGCGGCGAT
>JAHFUO010000140.1:2162-5272 GCA_023265015.1 Acidobacteriota bacterium
CTACCGCAGCGCGAGCCGTGACGCCGCGGCGCTATAGACGTCGGCGGCGATCGCATCTTTCGGGCGCTCACCGTCAACGACTACCCAGCCGTTCGCCGCGGCCTGGCGCCGGTAGCTTTCGCGCACGCGGGTCTGCATGGCGAGATCGCGCTCGTAGCGATCGCGGTCGACCGCCTTGCGTTGGACGGCTGTCTCGGGAGCGATGTCGAGCATGATCGTGAGCGCGGCGGGCGGCAGGAACTTCTGCATGTCGGTCAACCACGCCGGATCGAGCGCCTGCGCCTCGCCGTACGCGATGCTCGACGCGGTATAGCGGTCGCACACGAGAATCAAGCCGCCGTCCAGCCACCGCTGAAGATCGGGCTTGCGCTCGTAGCGGTTCGCGACGTAGAGCAGCTGCATCACGTCGGGGCCGTATTCGCGCTCGCCCTGCAGCGCGCGCGCGATCTCCTCGCCGATCGACGTGCCGTAGTCGGGAAAGGAGACCAGGCGGGCCTTGTGCCCCTCCTGCTTCAGCCGATCGCGCAGCAGCTCGGCTTGCGTTTGCTTTCCGCTTTGATCGAGGCCTTCGAAGGCAATCAGAAGTCCAGACATTGGAGGACGTGAGCTGAAGGGGGACGGGAGCCCTTTTCCGGTGCCGAACTCGAAGAAAAGGGCTCCCGTCCCCCTTCAGCTTTCAGTTTCAAGCGCCACCATCTCGTCAACCGTTTGGCGGCGGCGGATGACCTTCCAGCGGCCTTCGTCGACCAGCACTTCGGCCGGCAGCGGACGCCGATTGTAGTTGGACGCCATCGCGGATCCGTACGCGCCGGCATCGCGGATGGCCACCAGGTCGCCGACCTCGAGCCGCGTCATCGTCCGGTCGCGGCCGATGACGTCACTGCTTTCGCAGACCGGGCCGACGATCTCGTACTCCTGTTCGGGCGTCTCGCGCGGCTGCACCGCCTCGACACGGTGGAACGCGCCGTAGAGCGCGGGCCGCAACAACTCGGTCATGCCGGCATCGATCACGGCAAAGTGGCTGTCGGCGGTCCGCGGCTTCAGATCGATCACGCGCGCGACCAGCGCGCCGGCGGGCCCCGCAATCGTGCGGCCCGGCTCGACGACGATGGGCAGGCCGGTGTGGCGGACTTCGGCGACGAGCGCAGCGGCGTAGTCACTCGCAGAAGGCACGTCGCCGCCGTCGTACGAGATCCCGAGGCCGCCTCCCAGATCCAGATACTCGAGCGTCACGCCGGCGCGTACCACGTCATTGGCCAACCGAGCGACCAGCGCCGCCGCGCGGCGCAGCGGCTCGAGCGTCGTCACCTGCGATCCGACGTGCACGTGGATCGCCACCAGCTCCAACGCGCGGCGTCCGTGAATGGTGGTCCACAGCTCGCGTGCGGTGTCGATCGGCACGCCGAACTTGTTGATCTTGAGGCCGGTAGAAATGTGGGGGTGGCTCTTCGCGTCGATGTCCGGATTGATTCGAATCGCGACGCGCGCCCGGCGTCCTGTCCGCTCGGCAATCGCCTCGATGCGCGCCAGCTCTCCGGCCGATTCGACGTTGATCGCCTTCAGCCCGAGCGAGACACCGCACTCGAGCTCGGCGGCCGACTTGCCCACGCCGGTGAACACGATCTCCGAAGGCTGGAATCCGGCCTTGCGCGCCGTCTCGATTTCCCAGATCGAGTTCGCGTCGGCGGCGCTGCCGAGCGTGCGCAGCAGCCGCACTAGGGCGAGCGTCGAGTTGGCCTTCAGCGCATAGTGCAGCGTGTGAGGGTAGGCGCCGAAGGCGGCGTCGAGCTCGCGGTAACGCGCTCGAAGCGTGGCAGCGCTGTACACGTAGACGGGCGTCCCTTCCGCGTCGGCGATCGCCGACAGTGGGACGCCGTCGCAGGCGAGCTGGTTGGCGATGCGCGCGAATCCGATCACGGCAGCCTCTAGTGCCTCGCTGCGGAAATCCGCGCGCAGCGAAACACTAGCGTATACTAACGCACTCAGCACTTCATGTCTGCCGACTCGCCGGCCGCAGCGCCGGACGCGACCGAGGCGCTCATCCAGCGCTGCCTGCAAGGCGACCAGCGTGCCTGGGATCTCATCGTCCGCCAGCACCGGCGAAAAGTGTTCCACGTCGCCTACACATTCGTCGGCAAACACGACGAGGCGGAAGATCTCACGCAAGACGTCTTCCTCAAGATCTTCAAGTCGCTCGACACCTTCGATCGACGGGCGAACTTTCAGACCTGGCTGATTACGGTCAGCCGTAATCTGTGCATCGACCACTACCGGCGCGTGCGCAAAGAACGCGAGGTGATCGATCGCGACGTCGACGCCAGCGAGCTGTCGCCAATCTCGAGCGAGCAGGGCCAGGTCGAGGCGCTCGAGCGCCGCGACCGCGTCGCGCTGTTACGGCAGGCGCTGGCCGCGCTGCCAGAAACGCTCAGAACGGCGGTGTTGATGCGCGATATTCAGGAACGGTCGTACCAGGAAATCGCCGGCACGCTGCGGCTGCCTGAGGGCACCGTCAAATCACGGATCAACCGCGGGCGGGCCGAGCTGGCGCGGCAAGTCAGGAAACTCGACGGCAAGGACGACGGCTCGAGCGGGTCTGAATCGAAAGAGTCCGGTTCCGCTCGCCGCTCACGAACGGGAGCTCACCGATGAACGTCAAGACCGAACAGGCTGGGAAGATCTCGATCGTCCGCGTCGGCGAGGCGCGGCTGATGTATCCGCTGCTCACGGACTTCGCATCGACGGTGACCGCGCTCATCGCCGCCGGCCAGCACGAGATTCTCATCGATCTCACGCCGGTTACCTACATCGACAGCGCCACGATCGGCTGCTTGATGGATTTGTACCGTCAGGTCCACAACGCCGGTGGACACCTCAAGGTGTCGGCCGTCCAGAAGCGGGTCGAGACGATGCTGACGATGACGGGGGCGCAGAACTTCATCGAGATTCACGCCGACGAAGCGACCGCCGTCAAGAGTTTTGGGGTGTAGCAATGCGCACGATCAAGACGACCACCGGCGCCACGATCACGCTCGATGGCGATCTGCTCGCCATCATGGAAACGCTGTATCAGGAAGTGACCGCCAAGCGCGAGCTCGAGCGCTCCTTCGAGG
>JAHFUO010000042.1 GCA_023265015.1 Acidobacteriota bacterium
GTTCCGCGTCATGAAGGCGCGTCTGCTGAAGCTGCCGCCGCCGCGCAAGATGCCGACGCGGTAACTCCCGAAACGAACCACGAAGATCACGAGCGTCTCGAAGGACACGAAACCAGATATGGTTCATCCGACTCCCAAGGCGACTGCGGTACACTTCTTCTCGTGCCCTCCATCGAACCCGGCATTTCGTATATCGATCTAAATTTCTGCGGGACGCCACATGCGATTGCGACGGGCGCCTACATCACCGGCGCCGGCGTCACGCTGATTGATCCCGGTCCAGGCTCCTGCGTCGACACGTTGCGCGGCGAACTCGCGCGGCAGGGCATCGGCATCAACGACATCCAGACCATCCTGCTCACGCACATCCATCTCGACCACGCAGGCGCCACGGGCCTGCTGGTGAAAGAAAACTCGAAGATCAGCGTCTTCGTGCACGAGAAGGGGGCGCCCCATGTCATCGATCCCTCGAAGCTGGTGAACAGCGCCAATCAGCTCTGGGGCGTCGAGGGTGTTGCGCGACTGTGGGGGGCGGTCATCCCGGTACCTGAAACGAATCTGACCGTGCTGCGCGGCGGCGAGCAGATCAATGTCGCGGCGCGGTCGTTGAGCGTTCAGTACACGCCCGGCCATGCCTCTCATCACGTCAGCTACTTCGATGCGCGGAGCGGCGTCGCATGGGTCGGCGACACCGCCGGCCTGCGGTTCGGCAGGACGCTCTTCGTGCTCCCGCCGACACCGCCGCCCGACATCGACCTCGACGCATGGGCCCAGAGCGTCGCGAAGATCCGCGCGTGGAAGCCCGAGACCGTGTTCGTCACCCACTTCGGCCCGCATCGAGGCGCTGAAGACCATCTGAGGGTCTTCGAGACGAGCCTTCGCGACATGGCGGAGATGGCGCGGCGCGCACTCGAAGGTGGCGAACCAGACGAGGCGCGCTACGAGCAGTTCCGCTCCGAGCTGGAGCAGTACATCCGCCGCTTCGTGCCGGAGAGCGAGGCCGGTCCGTACGAGTGCGTGGCGCCGGTTGATTTCAGCTGGCGCGGCCTCGCCAGGTACTGGCGCAAGCGAGGGGTCGGGGGTCAGGGGTCAGGGATCAAGAGCTCCGAAGCGCGAGTTCCAAGTGCCTAATGCCCGATCCCCGATCCCCGATCCCGATCCCCACATGAAAGACCGCATCCGCGTCCTGATCGCAAAGGTCGGCCTTGATGGGCACGACCGCGGCGCCAAGGTCGTAGCGCGCACCCTCCGCGACGCCGGCATGGAGGTGATCTACACGGGACTCCACCGCACGCCCGAGGAGGTGGTCAGCGCCGCCGTCCAGGAGGACGTGGATGTGGTCGGCATCAGCTGTCTCTCGGGCGCGCACATGACGCTCATGCCGCGCGTCATTCAACTTCTCAAAGAAGCAAAGGCTGACGACGTGTTCGTCGTGGCCGGAGGCGTCTTTCCCGACGAAGACATTCCCGCGATGAAGAGCATGGGTGTCGCGGAGGTCGTGCTCCAGGACACGCCGCCCGCGATGGTCGTCGAGGTGATCCGGAACCTCGTGTCCTCGCGTCAGCCTCGATGAAGAGTGCGCCTGTCGATTGCTCGGTCTGGCCTCCTCGCTACGACGCGAGGTACGTTCCACCACCCGAACAGGAGCACTGGTTTCCCGATATCGAATGCGCGCCCCCGCGGGATCGCGACGCGCTGATCTTCCGCAAGCTCTCGGGCCAGGTGCGCTACGCATGGGAGCGAAGCCCGTTCTACCGCCGGAAGTGGCAGGAGGCCGGCGTCTCGCCCGGTACGCTGAAGACGCTCGACGACCTTTCGAAGTTTCCCGTCGTCCAGAAGTCCGAGCTTCGCGAGGCGCAGGAGCGCTGCCCGCCGTTCGGCGACAACCTGTGCATACAGCCGACGGAGATCGCTCGCGTGCACGGCACGAGCGGCACCACCGGCAAGCCGACCGTGTTTGGCGTGGGGCGCGACGACTGGGAGCGGATCGGCGAGGCGCACGCGCGGATCATGTGGGGCGCCGGCATCCGGCCGCGCGACCGGATCATGATCTGCTCGTTCTTCAGCCTGTACGTCGGATCGTGGGGCGCGCTCAAGGGCGGCGAGCGCCTCGGCGCGACGGTCTTTCCGTTCGGCGCGGGCGTCAGCGGGCAGACGTTGATGGCGGTGCAGTGGGCCCTCGATCTCGAGCCCACAGCGTTCTACGGCACGCCGTCGTACGCGCTGCACCTCGCGGAGACGGCACGGCGTGAAGGAGTCGATCCGCGGTCGCTCGGCTTCCGCATGCTCTTCTTCTCAGGCGAACCTGGCGCCGGCATTCCGGCGACGAAGCAGCTCATCGAAGAGACATTCGGCGGCGCCTGCGTTGATATGGGGACGATGGCCGAGATGATGCCGTGGATGAGCAACGCCGAGTGCCGCCATCGCACAGGCATGCATCTCTGGCAGGACGTCGTCTACACGCAGGTGTGCGATCCACACACGTGTGCGCCGCTGCCGGCCGGCAGCGAAGGGATGCCGGTCTACACGCACCTCGAGCGGACGTCGCAGCCGATGATCCGGCTGGTATCGGGTGACCTTACGCGGTGGACGGACGATCCGTGCCCCTGCGGCCGCACCTACCCGCGCCTGCCCAACGGGATCTACGGCCGCATCGACGACATGTTCATCGTCCGCGGCGAGAACATCTATCCCGGCGCGATCGAGGATACGCTGCGCGCGATCGACGGCTTCGGCGGCGAGTTTCGCGTCATCATCACGCGTCGGGAAGCGATGGACGAGCTCCTCGTGCGCGCCGAGCATGCGCGCGGCGTCGACACCGCGGACGCGCAGGAGCGTTTGAAGAAGACCATGCGCGAGCGGCTGCGCGCGCGACTCGGCGTGCATCCGATCGTCGAACTGGTGCCGGAAGGCACGATCCCACGAACGGAATTCAAAGCACGACGAGTCCTCGATGACAGGGATCTGTACCGAACGTTCGTGCGATAGTGCGATCGTGCGACGGTGCGACAGCGCGTCCGAAAGTGCGACGTGCGAAGGTTCGACGGCAGGTGCGCCAGTTCGAACTATCGAACCCACTGTCGCACGTCGCACCGCCGCACCCTCGGACGCATCTCGCACCCTCGCACCGCCGCACCGTCGCACCTGAATGAGAGACGTGAATGCTTAATCCCGAGATTTTAGAGCGGATTGCTGCGATGCGCCGCGAGTGGGAGGAGCGCGAGCTGCGCGATTTCACCGCGCGCCAGCCCGAGTCGCGGGCCGAGTGCATGACGGCGTCGGGCATTCCGACCAAGCGCGTCTACACGCCCGAAGACATCGCCGGCACGCCGTTCGACGAAATCGGCCTGCCCGGCCGCTATCCGTTCACGCGCGGGCCGTATCCGACGATGTATCGCGGCCGTCTGTGGACGATGAGGCAGATTGCCGGGTTCGGAACCGGCGAGGATACGAATCTCCGATTCAAGTACCTGATCGAGCAGGGGCAGACCGGCCTGTCGGTCGACTTCGATATGCCGACGCTGATGGGTCTCGACTCCGACGATCCGCGATCGCTGGGCGAGGTCGGCAGGGAAGGCGTGGCGATCGACACCATCGACGACATGGAGGCGCTGTTCGATGGCGTCGACCTCGAGTCGATCTCGGTGTCGATGACGATCAACCCGAGCGCCTGGATCCTCTGCGCGATGTACATCGCGGTGGCGGAGAGGCGCGGCTGCGATCCAGCAAAGCTATCGGGCACGGTGCAGACCGACATCCTCAAGGAATACATCGCGCAGAAGGAGTGGATCTTTCCGATCCGGCCATCCATGCGGCTCGTGAGGGACCTCCTCGTCTACTGCGCGGAACGGCTGCCGCGCTACAACCCGATCAACATCAGCGGCTACCACATCAACGAGGCGGGGGCGACGTCTGTCCAGGAGCTGGCGTTCACGATGGCCAACGCGATCGCGATCGTCGAGGACGTCACACGCGCGGGCGTGCCGGTTGATGACTTTGCGCCGCGCCTGGCGTTCTACTTCGTGGCGCAGTCGGACTTCTTCGAGGAAGTCGCAAAGTTCAGGGCGGCGCGCCGCATCTACGCGAAGCTGATGAAAGAGCGATTCGGCGCGACGCGGTCGGAGTCGATGCGCCTCCGCTTCCACTGCCAGACCGCCGCCGCGACGCTCACCCGCGCGCAGCCGCTCAACAACATCGTCCGCACGGCGCTGCAGGCGCTGTCCGCGGTGCTTGGCGGCGCGCAGTCGCTCCATACGAACGGCATGGACGAGGCCTACACGATCCCGTCAGAGCAGGCGATGAAGGTCGCGCTGCGCACGCAGCAGATCATTGCCGACGAGACGCGCATCCCGAACGTCGTCGATCCGCTTGGGGGGTCGTACTACGTTGAGGCGCTGACGAACCAGATCGAAACGGCCGTCTTCGACATCCTGAAGAAGATCGACGACTTGGGCGGGGCGATCCGCGCGATCGAGACCGGCTACCTGCAGCGCGCGATCGCGGAGTCGGCGTACGACTACGAGGCGCGCAAGCAGTCGGGCGAGGAGGTGGTGGTCGGCGTGAACAAGTACGTCGACCCACCGGAGCGCGCGGGGATCGAGATTCATCGCGCCGACCCGGAGGCCGAGGCGCGGCAGCTGAACCGGTTGCGCACCGTCCGGGTGGCGCGCGACAACGCGCGCGTCGATCGTCTGCTCGAACAGCTTGCCGTCGAAGCCGTCGATTCATCGAAGAACCTGATGCCGACGACGATCGAGCTGGTGAAGGCGCGCGCGTCGCTCGGGGAGATCGTGCGGTCGCTGAAAGCCGTGTTCGGTCAGTACGTCGAGACACCGGTCTTCTGAACCTTGTCAGGACTCGGGATTATTCCTCCTTCACGACCAGCTTCAGCGATACCGACATCACCGTGGCGAGGACCAACAGTCCCGCCATCGCCATGAGGCCGGCCGAAAACGAGCCGGTCGTATCCCGCAACCAACCGACAGCGTAAGGGCCGACGAAGCCGCCGAGCGTCCCGATGCTGTTAATGAAGGCGAGGCCGCCGGCTGCGGCCACGCCGGTCAGGAAGCGCGTCGGGATCGTCCAGAAGATCGCGCGTGCTGATGTGATGCCGATCAGCGCCAGCGTGATCCATGCCAGCGAGATCCAGAAGCTGCCGGAGACGATCGCCAGCACCAGTCCCCCCGACGCGACGAGACACGCGAGCGTCAGGTTCTTGATTTTCTTCCCGGTGCGGTCCACCCAGGCGGCCCAGATGATCATCGCCACCGACGCCACCATGTAGCAGCCCCCGGTCACGAACCCGACCGCGAGGTTCGACAGGCGCGCCTCCTTGATGATCTGCGGGAGCCAGATGCCGACGCCGTACGAGCCCGCCGTGAATCCGAACTGCGCGACCGCCAGGATCAGGACGCGAACGTCCTTCAACGCTGGCAGCAGCTCGGTCATCTCCTTGTCGCGTCGTTCGCTGCGGATCCGTTCGCGCACGAGCCGCCGCTCCTCGTCGTTCAGAAACGCCGCTTCGTCCGGGCGATCAGGAAGCACCCAAAGAGCAGCAATGCCGAGGAGCGTGGCGGGCAATCCTTCGATGATGAAGAGCCACTTCCAGCCCGGCAGTCCGGCGAAGCCATCCATCTGCAGCACCAAGCCGGAGAGCGGGCCGCCAATAACCGTGGACACCGGGATCGCCACGAGAAACCAGGCGAGCATCCGGGCGCGATATTCCGCGGGAAACCAGGTCGCGAGATAAAAGGTGATGCCGGGGAAGAAACCCGCTTCCGCCACGCCCAGGAGGAAGCGCAACACGTACCAGCTTTGCGGTCCTGTCACGAACGCCGTCGCGGCAGAGATCAGTCCCCAGCTGATCATGATCCGCGCGATCCAGCGCCTGGCGCCGAACCGGTAGAGCGCCATGTTGCTCGGGATTTCAAAGGAGCTGTAGCTGAGGAAGAGGAGTCCGGCGCCAAACCCGAATTGCGTCGCGGTCAGCCCGGTCTCCTTGTTCATCGTGAGGGCCGCGAACCCGACGTTGGTCCGGTCCATGTAATTCAGCACGTACCCGGCGGTCAGGAACGGCACGAGGCGCCAGGCGGCCTTGGTGAACGCGCGGCGCTCGACTTCCGCCGAGGTTTCGTCGCGCGTGGCGTGCGTCTCACCTGACGGCATGGCCCGCGACTTCCTTGCACACCTCCGAGGTGAACGCCTGTGTGCCGAGCGGTCCGCCCAGGTCCGCCGTGCGCCTGGCCGGATCGTTCAGCACCACATCGACCGACGTCTCGATCGCTCGAGCGGCGACGGCAAGAGCGCGGTCATCGCGCCGTCGCCCCAGCCAATCGAGCAGCATCGCCGCCGAGAGAATCAGAGAAGTGGGATTGGCCCGATCGCGGCCCGCGAGATCGGGCGCCGAGCCGTGCTGCGCCTGCGCCATGCCGTGCGCGTCGCCGGCGTTGATCGACGCGCCGAGGCCGAGCCCGCCGGACAGCTCCGTGGCCTCGTCCGAGAGGATGTCGCCAAACATGTTCGTCGTGACGATGACGTCGAAGCGGGCGGCGTCGCGCACGAGCAGCGCGGCCATCGAGTCGACGAGCTGCTCGTCGTACGCGACGCGCGGATGTTGAGCCGCGACGGCCCGCACCTCCCGCAAGAACAGACCTTCCGATACCTTCAGGACGTTCGCCTTGTGGACTGCCGTGACCGTGCGGCGGCGCACACCTGCCAAATCAAACGCCGCGCGGGCGATCCGGGAGGAGCCGGCGGCGGTGATCTTGCGCAGCGACAGCGCCAGGTCCGGCGTCGGCATGAATTCACCGCTGCCGCTGAACATGTTGCGATCGGCGTAGAAGCCTTCGGTGTTCTCGCGGACGATCACGAGGTCCATCGGCGTGCGGCCCCAATGCGGCAATCCGTCGCGCGACCGGCTCGGGCGGAGGTTCGCGTAGAGATCCAGCTGAATCCGCAATTCCCCAGAAACGTTGATACCCCCCTGATCGCGCGGCGGATAGTCCGCGTGCGACACCGGCCCGAGCACGATGCCGTCCGCCGATCGGCACGCGTCGATCACCGTTGGGGGAAGCGTCGTGCCGTCGCGTTTCAGGCGCGCGAGACCGACCTCGTGCGCTTCGAATATCAGGCCGAGCGACAGCGCCTCGTTGACGGTCTGCAGAACCTGCACGGTCGACGCGGTGATCTCGGGACCGATGCCGTCTCCGCTCAGTACGGCGATCCTGATTCCCATCTCACTCGGCCGTGATGACGCGGATTGGGCTGCCTTCGAGGAATGCCCGGATGTCTTCGACGGCCTGGCCGTACGCTTCGCGATAGTTCTCGCCGGTCACGTAGCCCAGATGCGGCGTCAGCACGACGTTGTCCAGCGCACGCAGGGGGTGATCCGCCTGGAGCGGCTCGCGGTCGAAGACATCAAGCCCCGCGCCCGCGATCCGGCGACTTCGCAGCGCCGCCAGCAACGCCTGTTCATCAACGATGGGTCCTCTCGCCGTGTTGATCAGGAACGCGGTCGGTTTCATGGCCGCAAGTTCCGCAGCGCCGACCAGCCCGCGCGTGCGCGCGCTCAATACGAGGTGAAGGGTCACGATATCGGCGCGGCGGAACAGCGTGTCCTTGTCGACGAGTCCCACCCCGAGAGGCCCGGTTCGATCGACGGTCAGATTCTGGCTCCAGGCGATCACGTCCATGCCGAACGCCTTGCCGATTCGCGCCACCTCGCTGCCAAGCCTGCCGAGACCGACGATGCCGAGCACCTTGCCGTGAAGTCCGACGCCGATCGTCGTCTGCCAGGCGCCGTGACGCATCGCCTCAGCTTCCAGGGGGATGTGTCGAGCAAGCGCCAGGATCAGCGCCCACGTGAGCTCGACCGGCGGCGTCGAGAGCGTGGCCGTCCCAGACACCGGCACGCCCCGTTCCGCCGCGGCCGCGATGTCGATCGCCGCGTTGCGCCTTCCCGTGGTGACAAGAAGCTTCAGATTCGGCAGGCGATCGAGCAGCGAGCGGGGGAACGGCGTGCGCTCACGCATCGCGACAATGATGTCGAACTCGTGCAGACGTTGGGCAACGGCCTCTTCGCCGCCGAGCGGCTCGTGAAACGGTTTGACGAAGACCCCGGCGCCAAGACTGGCCCAGTCCGCCATCGACAAGGCGACCTTCTGGTAATCGTCGAGGATCGCGACGCGTGTGCCCGGTGAAGGCATCCGTCACGCCGGCGTGAGGAGGGCGCGCATGCCGTGCTTGTCGATCGTGCTGGCGACGAAGCCGGAGGACTTGACGGCGTCGACGAACTCGTCAAGGTACCCGGTCTCGCGTCCTATTGGCGTGCCAATCGCCTGGTGAACGGCCGTGAACCGGCCGTCGAGCACTCGGCATCCCGGGTGAAGCTCCACGACGGTCGCCAGCAGGGGCCTGAGCCCGGCCAGCGCCTCAAGTTGTTCCGCAAGAAAGAGTGAGACCGATGCCTCGACGCCTGGCGCGGGTACGAGCTGCGCGTGATGCACGGCGCGCCGGAGGAACAGGTCGTACGCACTCTTGTCCGAGACGGCAATCCGCACCCCATCGCGATCGACATCGCCAATGGTCCGCAGGGGTGAGCCTGCAGGCACCAGGTAGGTCGCGTCGATCTCGAGATACGGCGTGGAAAAGGTGATGTCGCCGGCGCGCCCCGGATCGGTTGCCAGGAACGCGACATCCCACTCGCCGGTCTTCGCGGCATCCGCCATCGTGCCCGCCGACTCGTATGGCACGAGCTCTACGGGCACGCGCAAGCGCCTGCCGAGCTCCTGCGCAAGATCGACCGCGATGCCGCGCGGCGCGCCGCCGGCGGCATCCCGGGTCGCGAGAAGCGCGTTCCCAAAATTGATTCCGATGCGCACCGTGTGGACTCAACCACGAAGGTCACGAAATTCTCGAAGGTCACGAAGACAAAATAACTGTTTTCGTGTTTTCGAGTTCTTCGCGTTTTCGTGGTTATTTCAGCGCGGCGACGCCGGCGTTCGCGGCCTGACCATCCTGCGCACCCGTGCCGCCCGAAACGCCCATCGCGCCGACGATCTTGCCATCGATCAATAGCGGCACACCGCCTTCGGCGGCGACGACCCCGCGAAGCGTCAGGAACCGCCAGCCCTCTCCACCTGCCGCCAATGCATCCTGCAGCACCTTCGTCGCGCGCTTGAATCGCGCCGACGCGCGCGCCTTGTCGATGGCGATGTCGATGCTCGCCGCCTGCGTGCCATCCATCTTTTCGAAGTAGACGAGCTCTCCCGCCGTATCGACGATCGCGACCGCCTGGGTCCATCCATTCTTTCGGGCCTCCGCCACTGCCCCCGCAGCGAGCTTCTTCGCGTTATCCGCGGTGATCGATGGCCCGTACGGGTTGGGCATCTGAGCGGAGGCGGTCGCGGCGGTCAACGCGACAACGAAAAACGCCGCGAGTGTCGAGATCGATCGAAATGACATATGGAATCTCCTTTGTGGTCACTGCGGCGGCCGCGCCTGCTCACGGGCCAGCCTGTCGCGCGTGGCCTTCAGAATCTGATCGAAGTACGCGTTGATCCGTTCGGGTCCGACAGCGGCCGGATGCCCCGTCGGCTTTCTCGTCGCATCGGGTGCTCCGGACAACAGGATTTGCTGCGCGGTCAGCGGGATAGCGACGGGCGCAAGGTACGAATGCGACGTCAGCAGCGCGTCCCACGGACCCAGCTGCTCGAGCCGCTCCGTGCTCGTGATCGAAGCGGCCGTCATGCCCGGCGCCGGCGCGAACGCGAGGCCCACGAGCGTCCGGTACGACTTGCCATTGCCGCGCGCCTGTATCTCGGTGGCGAGGTTGCCGACCGTGTGGCCCGGCAGCACGTAGAACTTCAGCGTCGTGTCGCCGAGCTTCAGCGTGTCGCCATCCTTGATCACGAGATCCCGCGCGATCATCGTCCCCTTCTCGATCGCGTCCCAATCCTCGAGCGAGGCGCCGACACGCGCGCCAGGCACCTGTTGCTTGATCCTCGCCGCGCCGCCGAAGTGATCGTTGTGCTGGTGCGTGATGAGCATGTACTTGATGTTGGAAGGATCGAAGCCGAGCTTCCGCACGCCGTCGAGCACATGATCCGCGGTTTCCGCGTATGTCGAGTCGATCAGAATCAGCCCGCCGCTCGTGTTGATCACATACGAGCCAACGGTTTCGATGCCGACGTAAGAGATGTTGTCGAAGACCTTGAACGGCTCCGTTTTCTGAGCGGTGAACGGCACGCCCTCCCACGGAATCATCACCGCCGCGCGCAGCGCCTCCCACGGCATCCCGCTGTTGTTGTTGTTGACCGCCTGGCCCTGGCCTGCACCCTGGCCTCGGCCGCGGCCTTGCGCGTCCAGAAGGGTCGCCCCGAGCGTCAACACGATTACGCCGACGAGCAGGCTGTGCCGCTTCATCGCGACCTCCAGAAAGATCGGTGTGTCCAAGTGGAAAACGCGGCTGAGGATATCACGCAGTGTCTTCCTCGGCATCGTCACGTTCCGCGCCTCTGTCTATCAGATAGCCCGCGATTCCTACCGCGATGACGGCGACAAGCACAAGGAGAGAGACGATAAGAGGAAGGGGCATCAGAAGGAGCCGCGGAGATACGGCAGCATCCGCCCCACATACATCACACCCATCCACAGGAACAGCGACGACGCAACCACCACCCTGTCCGTCACGGGTAGTCGGTCTCCGCGGGCCAGCACCCACGGCCTGTCGAACACGGTCAGATACAGATAATTCAGGCCCACCAGCAGCAGCAGGAACACTTTCCAGTGAAACGCGGGGTTTTCCAGGTACTGCTGGGGAACTCCGGTGAAGAACATCATGCCGGTGGTCACATTGAGCGCCAGTCCGAGAATCCCCCACGGCAGCAACCGGTGCACCGCGGCAAAGGGTACGTTCTTCATGAACCCGAGCAGGTGCAGATTGACCACCAGCAGCACGCCGAACGACAACGACAACCCGATGAAATGCACCGTCTCACCCGTGGGCCACATCCACATGTGCGCAAGCACCCACTCTCCCGATGCCTCGACATCGGGCCGCGGGCGACCAGCATAACCGGCACCCTCGAAGGCGGCCCTCGACAGAATCTCCGGATGACGGATGTAGCCCCCGAGGTTTGCGGCCCATGCCATGAGGGCCAGCGCGACGATCGACAGCGCCAACACGGTCGCCAACGTATCTCGTGGCGGTCGCTGACGGCGCCGGAACTGCCACAGTCCGAACCAGGCCACGGCGCCAGTGAGTTCCATGCACGCCAACGCAATCAGCGCCGCGCTCTGATGCGCGGCGATGGCTGCCTCGGATACGCCGGCTGTGTCTTTCAGCACACCATGGGCCGCAACGCCGCTCATGTACGCGGGGAGCGCCGCAAGCGCGATGATGAAGAACACTTCGAGGCTGACTTTCTTCAGGTCATCGTTGTCGCGGACGATGGCGAGGAGGAAGAGCCCGACGCCCAGAACGGTGCCGATCGTCGGAACATGATTCAGCAACAGGTGCAGGTGGGCCTGATCGGCCGGGTTCCCAAACGGGTTCATGCTAGGCCGCCACGTAGGCCAGGAGCCGTCCTGCGGTAATCGCCGATATCCATGCGATGAGCGACGCAATCGCGAGGTTGCGCGCGGCGCCGCTGACCGCCACCGGCTCCGCGTCCCTCCCGTAGACCTCACGCCGGATGAGCACGATTGTCACAACGCCGACGGCGACGAAGCCGAGCTTGGCAAAAAACATCGGCATGGTTCCCTTTGCCGTCGCGTCGGAGACGAACAACATGGTGCCGGTCACGAGGTTGAGCCAGAAGCCTCCCCACATGAACGGGAACAGCAGACGCAGCGAGCCGAGCGCAATGCGCCGGCCGATGCCCAGCAGGCGCAAATCGAGCGCGCTACTCGCACCCGTGAGCACCATCATTCCGAGCGTGTGAAGCGTCAACACGGTGGGAAACGCCCAAATCGAGCCCGATCCACGGAGCCATGTTGAGAACGCGCTGCCTTCGAGCGCGGCCAGGAAAGCGCTCATGGGTGTGGCAGCGATGGTCTGAAGAAGCGGCCCGGGCCGCCAGGGGACTTTCTCAGTCGCGAACCCGCTGTTGGAGGACCGTCCCGTCCGCCTTCACTAACTTACGGACGTACATCCCCTTCGCATCCGGATTCCTCGCAGGAGGGCCGGAAACGGTCACGACGTCGTCGAAATGGATTGAGTCGGGTAACCAGCCGGCCGCCCTGAGGTCTCCCGTCACGCCGCCGGTGAGGGTCCACATCTCCTTCTCACCGCTCTCCTTCGTGACCTCAATTTTCATCAGCATGTGCGGGTTCACCAGCCTGAATTCCTTCACGGCCCCCTTTATCTCGACGGTCTTGTCCAGCAGGAAAAAGGTCGCCACGGAATGATGCGCCTGGGTGGGCGGCGCAAGGATCAGCAGTGCACCGACCGCCATGAGCGAAACGCAAAGCTTCTTCATTTCTAGTCCTTATACTTCGGCGACAGCATATACAGGTCTGCGGCCGCGTTCTCCAGATCACAATGCGTCCAGATGATTTGGAAGTCCGTATGGCTCAACTCCATTGTTTCGGTGTAGGGCTCCTTCATCATGTCCTTATCCTCGAACGTCAGCACCAGGCGCAGCTTGTCTGGGGCGATGCGCGAATAGCGCTCGACGACATGCTTCTGCCACGAGGACGGAATGTTCGTCATGTAGTCGATTCCGTTCGGATCAAAGGTGAAGTTCGTCGTATCGACGACCAGGTCTTTCCCCTCGTACTTACCAATGGAATTGCCGTAATACGACGGCGCTTCGCCCGGATCCTGATGCCCTCGGCCGTCTGTCGACACGACGCGAGTCGCGTTGTTGTGAATGGTGATTTGGTGCTCGAAGGTGACCCAGCCCTTGCGCTGTTCGATGCGGACCGGATAGGCGCGCACAAGCAGGCTCGGAACGGATTCGGGAACACAGTAGTACTTCCCCTCGATTCGCTCGTCGTGGAAAACCAGCCAGGCATTCGCCCGCTGGGTCAGATGCAGCAGGTCTGCATTGAACCGGCAAGGATTCCGCGGCAGCCCGCGGGAGTCCGTGTGTTTGTCGCAGATGGCGGCTGTCACAGGTTTCTCCCGCTTCGTGACAACCCACGTCCCGGTCAAATCCGGCACGCCATAGGTTTCCGCCGTCTTCGTCACGCGTGTCTCCCAGGAGAACTTCCCACGCGCATCGGGTCCATCCTGGGCCGCCACGTTTACGCCCACCGCCGCCACACCCGTCAGGCACACAGCGGCGACCGTCGCGATCCAGAACCTTCGCCCGGCGATGCTCCTCATGGTTGCTTCACTCCTTGAACCACTCCGCAGCACATGCCCGTCGAGCGGGCATGCGACATGTTGAAGGACGCGGAAACAATACACCGCTCGCTGGCGGGGCAACAAGGCCTTATTCTCCACCCACTTGATGTTGCCGCGAGCGTTCAGACCCTGTAAGCTTCCGGCGGTCACGGCATTCCCGGCGGGAATCCAGAGGAGGCTTTGATGCGCACTTTCGCAAGAATTGTGTTCGCGGCAGCGTTGGTCGCGTGTGTTCCATCGATCGTGTCCGCGCAGGCATCGCTGACCGGCGTTGTCCGCGACACCTCCGGCGCCGTGCTCCCCGGTGTCACGGTCGAAGCCGCAAGCCCGGCGCTGATTGAGAAGGTCCGCACAGCCGTCACGGATGGCGGAGGCCAATATCGCCTCGAGAACCTCCGTCCCGGCGCGTACACCGTGACGTTCACGTTGCCCGGGTTTGCGATTGTCAAACGTGAAGGCATCGAGCTGACAGGCTCCTTTACGGCCTCCGTCAACGCGGAGATGCGCGTCGGCGGGCTCGAGGAGACGATCACCGTCACCGGCGAGACGCCAATTGTCGACGTGCAGAGCACGACGAAGGAGCGCGTGATGACGCACGAAGTCATCGACGCGATTCCCACCGGACGCAGCGACCGCAACCTGGCACTGCTGGTCCCCGCTGTCACCGTGAGTGGTGCCTCGATCAACCAGGATGTCGGCGGCACCGCCGATCAGCAGAACGCCACGATGTCGGTGCACGGCAGCCGCGGCGGCGATCAGCGCATTACGTACAACGGCGTGTCGATCGGCGTCGCAGCCAACGGCGCCAATTCGCTCATCGCGCCCAACATGACGGCCTATCAGGAGGTCACCGTCGATACGGGCGCCGTGTCCGCGGAGCTGGGGCAGGGCGGTGTGCGCGTGAACTTCATTCCGAAAGACGGCGGCAACAGATTTTCCGGCACAGCCTTCGTCGGCCTCGCCAACCACTCGATGCAGGGCAACAACTTCAACGACACGCTGAAAGCGGCCGGGCTCGGGACCCCCGATGCACTCAAACGTCTCTGGGACTTCAATCCCGGCTTCGGTGGTCCGATCAAGCGCGACCGGCTCTGGTTTTATGTGGCGTACAAGAAGCTCGGCAACGAGACGTATCCGGCCGGCGCCGGCGCAAACGCAAACGCCAACAACCCCAACGTGTGGAACTACGTGGCCGATCCAAGGATTCGCCCATTCAATTCGCTCAAGAACTCGGATCTGCAGGGCCGGGTGACATGGCAGGTGACCGACAAGCTCAAGGTCGCCTTCACCGACCAGGAAGGCGACTACTGCGGCTGCTCAGCCGATATCACGGCAACCGTTGCACCCGAGGCGGCACTGTGGCGCACCACTCCGACACAGCGCAATCTGATGGGCGACTGGTCGTTCGCCGCCACGAATCGGCTGCTGATTGACGGCGCCTTCGTCCATCGGATCCAGGACCAGCGGCGCGACGTACCGCCGGGAACCAACCCGCAGATGATTTCGGTCACCGAGCAGGCCCTGGGGAACCTCGTGTATCGAAACGTCAACACCGGGGCGGGCGCCAGCCCGGCGTTGCGCGTCAGCCGGTTCATGACCGGGAACACCCGTGCTTCGCTCTCGTATATCACCGGCGCGCACGCGTTCAAGGCAGGTTTCGTCTGGGGCATCAACGACGAAAAGCACTGGCTCGGGAACGTGCAGGAGGGCGCCCAACAGGTGTCCTACCGGTTCAACAACGGCGTGCCGAATCAGATTACGCTCTACGCCTACCCGCTCCGAACGATTTTCCACACCGATTCGGATTCGGGGATCTATGTGCAGGACAAGTGGACCATCACGCGGCTGACCGCGAGCTACGGCCTGCGCTACGAGTACTACTCGACCTCATTTCCCGAGCTGACCGCAGGGCCTACGGTCCTTCTTCCGGCGCGCAATCTGACGTTCCCGGCGACGAAGGGTGTTTCATGGCGCGATCTGACACCGAAGAGCGGGGTTGCCTATGACCTGTTCGGCAACGGGAAGACCGCGCTGAAAGTCTCCTTGAACAAGTATGTGCTGGGGGAAGGGCCCGGCGGTATCGGCGGCTCAGCGCTGAGTCCCATCAACCGTATTGGCAACGTGACAACGCGATCGTGGAACGATGCGAATCGCAACTTCATTCCCGACTGCACGCTCACCGATCCCGCCCTCAACCTCGAGTGCGGCGCGCTGGCGAACCAGAACTTCGGCCAGACCACGCCGAGCGCGTCGTACGATCCGGCCATCCTGAGCGGTGGGGGCATTCGCAGCAACAACTGGGAGTTCTCCACCGGCGCCCAGCACGAAGTGTTTGCACGCACGTCGGTCGACGTGACGTATTTCCGCCGCTGGTACGGCAATTTCTTCGTGACCGACAACCGGGCCGTCGGGCCCGCCGATGTCACCGCGTTCAGCGTGACGGCGCCGAACACCGACTCGCGGCTGCCGAGCGCCGGCAAAGCCATCACCGGGTTCTACGACCTGAACCCCAACAAAGTGGGACAGGTCGACAACTACATCACCAGGGCATCCACCTACGGCAAGCAGATCGAGCATTGGAATGGGATCGATGTCAGCGTGATGTCCCGCCTCCAGAAGGGATTGCTCCTGCAGGGCGGGACCAGCACGGGCCGCACGAGCCAGAACTCCTGCGAGATCCGCGCGAAGCTGCCGGAGACGGCGCTGGCGAATCCGTTCTGCGACACGACGACGCCGTTTCTGACGTCGGTGAAGTTCCTCGCCTCGTACATCGTGCCTCGGATCGACGTTCAGGCCAGCGCAACCTGGCAGAACATCAGCGGCCCTCCCGTGAATGCGAATTACGTGGCCACCAGCGCCGAGGTGGCCCAGTCGCTGGGCCGTCCTCTGTCGGGGGGCGCGGCCAACGTCACCGTGCCGCTCGTCGAGACCAACTCGCTGTACGTCGGGCGGGTGAACCAGGTCGACGTGCGTTTTGGCAAGATCCTGCGGTTTGGGACCGGACGTACCGCGATCAACGTGGACCTCTATAACGCGCTCAATGGAAGCGCTGTGTTGGGGGTCAACAGCACGTTCAACCCGGCAAACCCCACGCTCTGGCAGCGCCCGCAGGCGATCCTGCAGGCACGGCTCGTGAAGATCAGCATGCAGTTCGACTTCTGACCTGCTGAAACAACCACGAAGTCCACGAAAGACACGAAGGACTATTGATCAGACGCCGGCTGATCCTTGACGCTATTCACGTCGCGCCCTATAGTCCGGCCGGTGCGTGCAATGAAGCCTCACAGGCTCGTCGCGGGCGGCGTCCTGTTGTTCGGCATCGCTCTCATCGAGCAATGCGCGTCACAGCCGGCGCCGCCGCCCGAGCTGACGCCCATCGTCTCCGTCAAGGAGCTGATGGAAAACATTGTCGACCCCGCCGCCGATGTCATCTTCGACTCCGTCGTGACCGAGGTGTCGGCGAAAGGCATCGTGGAAACCAGGCCGACAACCGAGGAGGACTGGATCAAGGTGCAGCGCGCTGCGCTGCTTCTCGCCGAGGCATCCAACCTGCTCAAGATGCCGCGCCAGATTGCACCGGCGGACGACACGAGCGCGCAGCCCGCCGAGTTGACGCCGCCGCAAATCCTGGCAAAGGTCGACGCCGATCGGGCGCAGTGGGGCAAGTACGCGGATGGCCTGCGCGACGTGGCGGTGAAGGGGCTGGCCGTCGCGAAGGCGAAAGATGTCGACGGCGTCTTCGAGCTTGGTAGCGCGCTCGACACGGCGTGCGAGAACTGTCACCTCGAGTACTGGTATCCGGGTGACAAGAAGGCCGTGCCGCCGAAACCGTAGAGACCGAACCCTGCCATGGCGCCGAGGTCACCCGAGCCCGGGCATAAGCCAGTTCGCGACAGCGCACAGACCGTCGTCAGCGCCCATCGGGCCGAGCAGCTGCAGTCCCACCGGCAAGCCCTCCACCTCCATCAACGGCAGCGAGAACGCCGGGAGCCCGAGCCATGAACCGTACGATTGAAACGTGCGGCTGCCCGTGTGCTCGAGACCGGGAGGCGCCGGCCCCGACGCGGCCAGCGTGACGAAGCCGTCGCATCCTTCCAGGTGCCGCTGGACGACGCCCTGCATTCGCCGGCGATTGGCCAGCAAACTCTCATAGTCGGCCGGGGTCATCGCACGGGCGCTGTCGATGAGCTCGTGAATACGCGGGCCGATCAGCTCCCCGAACCGCTCGATGTACTGCTCGTACGGCCGCTTCATCTCGTAGGCGACGATGGCGATTGAGCCGGGCAGGCCGGCATCGAGATCCTGTTCGAGGCGCGCGATACCGGGATCGGAGTCGCGGCTTGCGATCGCGACGCCACGCGTCTCCAGGGATGCCACCAGCGAGTCGAACGCTGCGCGTGTCCGGTCATCAAGTTCGGCCCAGCCTCGCGTGTACAGGCGAATCAACTTGCGCGGCTTGATCGGCGCCGGCAGCTCAGGCCCTGGCCCGAGCGCAGTCGAGGGCCCCGCACCCTCGAGGAAACGCGCGACACGCCACGCGTCTTCCAGCGAGGCGGCGATGACGCCGAGATGGTCGCAGGTCGAGGAAAGTGGGTGGATGCCGCTGGTGTCCAGCGTGCCCGTGGTCGGCTTGAAGCCGATCGCTCCGCAGTAGGACGCCGGCCGGAGGATGGAGCCCTGGGTCTGCGTGGCGAGCGCCGCCGGCACCATCCCGGCGCCAACCGCCGCGGCCGAACCGCTGGAGGAGCCGCCAGGCGTCCGTGCCGGATCGAACGGGTTCGTCGTCGGCCCCGACCGTCCCATGGCGAACTCCGTGGTCACTGTCTTCCCGAGGATGACGGCACCGCCGCGCCTCAGCGCCGCGACGCACGCGGCGTCGCGGCTCGGCTGCCATCCTTCGAACACCGCGGAGTTCATCTGCGTCGGCATGTCCGCGGTCGCGATGATGTCCTTGATGGCCACCGGACAGCCATCGACCGGCGACAGCGGCGTGCCGGATCGGTAGCGTGCGGTGGCCGCGTCGGCGCTCCTGCGCGCGTCCGCGATGTTGAGCGTCACGAACGCCTTGACCGTCGCGTCACGCGCGGCGATGACGTCGATGCACTGCTCGAGCAGATCGCGAGGCGTGCGACGGCCGCCCACGAAGTCCGGCAGCGCGCGCGAGAAGGAGAGGGAGTGGCGCAAGAGACTACAGGCGCTATGGTAGACTGCGCGCCGCACTGAGGGAATTCATGGCAGACGATCTGTACTCGAAGGGGATGGCCGTCCGGCGGCAGGTGCTCGGCGACGCGTACGTCGACAGGGCGACGGCCACGGTCGACGACTTCAACCGCGACTTCCAGCGGATCGTGACCGAGTACTGCTGGGGCGAGGTCTGGACGCGGCAGGTGCTCACGAACAAGCAGAGAAGCCTGAACAATCTCTGCATCATCGCGACATTGAACCGCGCCGCGGAGTTCGAGATCCACGTGCGCGGGGCGCTGCGCAACGGGTGCACCCCCGAGGAAATCCGCGACACCCTGATCCAGGTGACCATCTACGCCGGTGTGCCGGCGGGAGTCGAAGCCTTCCGCATCGCGCGCAAGGTGCTGTCGGAGGAAGGCGCACTCGGCGCCCCGTAACCCTTCGACTTCGCTCAGGGTTATCCAGAGCGCAGTCGAGGGATAAAGGGGCGCCCTACGAAGGCGTCCGGCGCGTGTCCTGGTCAGCTGGCCCTTTGAAGAGCGAGAATTTTCTTTCGTACAGCTTGAGGAAAATCGACGAAAGCGAACTGGCGTTTGTCGAAGAGGTAATCGTCCCTGCTCTCATCCACGATTCGCATGAGGTCGTCCTTCGCGGCTCGTGTATCTGGCAAGATTCGATAAACCTTGCCGAGAATCAGCGAAGCTTCGTTCCCAGCATTCTCGAGGCACAGCTCTCCACTTGCTCGATGTTGCCGACGACCTCGAATTTCACGCGTCGATCCTGCCCGAGAACCTACGGGTCAGGAAGGCCAACGCGGCGAATGAGCCGCGCACCGTCGCAGGTCAGCGGCGCGTCAGCTCCATGCTTAGGAGGCGGGTGGCTCAACTGGCCGATGCGCCTCTGCAAGCAACTCACGAGTAGACGTTTCGATCAAATTCAGCAACTGTCCCAAATCGACGGTGTTGGGAGTCTCGAATCCATGCGCGATTGCGCTGCGAACACGAAGGCCCTCACTGATTTCTCGATAGCGCTGCCGTTCGAGGATTCCGTTCGATACGAGTTCACGCATGACCTCCCATGTATCAGCGCGGCGCAATTCGATTGCATTCGCTATGGCAGCGCGTCGCATCGCAGCCTCAGGCGCGGACCATGCGACCAACACAGCCGCAGGAAGCTGATCGCCAGCGCGTAACCCAGCTACCTGCTCGAGGAGGCGCACAATCTGCGGCTCTTGGAGATCATTCAGTTGAGGTCCAGGAGCACCAGGACGGACCTCACCCGGCGATACCACGATGAATCTCCATTCCGGACTACTTTCGACCCTCTTGGCGATGCCTTGTAGTCGATCGCGATCTTCAGCGCTCAACCAATTCTTGACTTCAATGACGACAGACCCTTTGGGGGAGCGCGCGATGATGTCTGGCTGATACTCGCGAATGAAGTCCGGGCGCTCGGTGACGTCAGGCTGCACGACAACTTGGTAACCCTTGTCGCGATACTCTTGGGCAACCCGCTCTACCGTGACGCGCTCCAACGTGCGGTCAGGAATACTCATAGGAACCTCAGCGCACCGCCAACCGGCGTTCGATGTCGCCAGCGCCGACGGCTCCTGTTAGCCAGGCTTCTGAAGCCGTGACTTCCAGTACGCCGGCCGCCGATGCCCGTGAGCGACGGCAACGATAAGAATCCTTCTCGGCTCAACGCGATAAACCACGCTGAACGGGTACCTGCGCAGCAAGTAGTGGCGTGTGCCGTGATCGTACTGAGGCCACGCATCAGGATTCTGCTCGATCGCGGCGATGGCTATGTCAATTTCGTCGGCAAACCCAGTGGCGGCGGAACCGCTCCGCTCGGCGTACCAACGGGCTGCGGCTTCCGCTTCCTCGATTGCCTCGTCGAGGTATTTAAGCTCGCGGAACACGTCCAGCGGCCGCGTGGATCCGACGACGAGCTTCCGACCACGGGACGGTCTTTGCTAGGCCAGCATCGACACGCGCAAGACGCGCATGGATTTCTGCCGACCAAGCCGCTTCAGCATCGGGGTCGACCTCTGTATCGAGGCTTTGAATCAATTCGCCCGCCAGAGCCGCCCGTTCCTCCGGCGAGAGCTGAAGTGCCGCATCCAGCAACTGTCGAGAATCCATACAAAGAGATTACCACTGGCCTTCGCTAACGCGTGCTCTGGCTAGACGTCAGCGCTCAGCCGCGGCGCGGAGCCTTCCTCGCGCCGTCGGCTGCAGCGCATGTTGGGCAGCAATCTCGGCTGCCAGCATCACGCACCGGCCACCAGTTGTTGTTCTTCCCATGCCTTGTACGTAAGGTCCTGTCCCTTGACTTTCCAATGCGCGCGACCGTTGAGACCGGTTCCGCTGACCACAGACGCCGCAGCCGATGGTGAATCGAAGGCGTAATCCTGTTCGAATCGAAGAAGGCGCGCTCGGCTAACACCAGGCCCGAAGCTCACTTGGGTTGACAATCCGCAGCGGGACTCGAGCTTCGACTCGAGCGTCTGTGTGGCCGGGTGGGGCCCCGCTGCGCCTTGTCAACCCAAGTGAGCTCCGGGCGTAAGCGGTCCGCTACGTCGATCTATTTCGGATGCTCAAGCGCCTGAAGAGCGCCCTCGCACACGATGCGGAGCACGTCGACTACGAGGACTACCACTGAGGTCGAGTCATGAGGATGCACAACCCGCCACATCCTGGTGAAGTGCTCTGGGAGCTGTGCCTGAAGCCGCTGGAGCTGACGGTGACGGAGGCCGCCACTGCACTGGGCGTGAGTCGCAAGACGCTGTCGAGTATCCTGAACGGCCGCGCCGGGATTAGTCCCGAGATGGCCGTGCGGCTATCGCTGGCGTTTGGCACCACGGCCGAAAGTTGGATGAACCAGCAGGTGCAATACGACCTCTGGCATGCGGAACGAAACCGCAAGAAGCTCCGCGTGGCCAAGCTGTCAGCTGCGTAACCCCAGCAGAAGCGTCCAGCAATTCCGGCAACGTCCGGCATCAGCCGCGCGCGGCTTCTTGCGCGTCGGCTGCATGCCGTTGGTGGGCCGCCTTGCCCTATTGCCCTTCAATGATTTTGTAGATCTCGAAGATTGTTGGCTTCGCCTCGATACCCATGTCTCGCAGGATCGGCATGAGCTTCGCGCCGAAGGCGTCAAGCTTGGCCTGACTCTCGAAGACGTCTATCACCTGTAGGCGCTGCCTGTCACCATAGCAGATATGGTACATCTGTCCATCGGGTACTCTTTGGCCGATTTCCGTGAGTCGACGGATGACCTCATCGTATTTCGATGAGGTCGCCCCATTCACCTCAAACATCGCGACTATTGCCACGTCTTCCTCTCTTTCGAATGGATCGTGACTTTGGGGCGGCCCGACAGTTTATGGAAAGACCGGAACGAATCGCTCGCTGCGTATGACACTGCGGCGCTCACCGCTCCGATCACCGCCATGTGCAACGAACGCAGGATGTTAGCATGGCCCCAAGCACCCGCGAACCGGAACCCACGCAT
>JAHFUO010000141.1 GCA_023265015.1 Acidobacteriota bacterium
CGCCCGCAGCAGTCCGCAACAGGAGCCGCGTGGAGCAGCCCCCTGCCAGCAGCGCGAAGTTCATGACAAGGACACCGTATAGGAAGCCCTTCGCCGGGTGCTCAGTGGTAATCCAGCGGAACTCACCGGCCGTTCGGGCGCCGAGCCACGCGCCGAGGATGACGCCGACCGTGGTCAACAGCGGAAACACGGCCGACGCCGGCGCGACCGTCAGACGTGTGCCGGCCACGGCGTTGATCGACCAGTTCACCAGGTCACGACCATGGCATGCCATGCAGATGCCGTAGGCCTCCGGTGGCCGCACGTCGAAAAACGCGCCCGCCGCCACGGCGAGGACGCCCGCGACGATTCCCGTCTGCACGGCGGTGACACGCACGCCAGGCCGTCGTTCCACGGCCGCGCGCGAGTGGCGGGCGGCCTTCGGTTGAGCGCCGGCGACAGTGATCATGTCCGCCAGCTCCACTCATCGGTCCGCGGCTGATAAAAGTGCACGCCATCGATCTGCACCGACTTGGCCGCCAGCATGGCGACCACCTTCTCGCGCTCGGCAAACATGAACCGCATCGCCACGCCGCAGTTCGGGCTCAGTTCTCGAGGCCCCGGCACGAGGCGCGAGGCCAGGCCGCTGCGCTTCAGCACAGTATCGGCGCGGACGGCGTGATGCGAGGCGAAGAAGCTGATTAACCCGTCCATACTAGGGACCCGAGACGGATGATGCGATCGCTCCTGCCGCGGCCCAGGCGGCTATCTGCCGCAAGGCCTCGAGCGAGACGTCCACCTCCGCCAGTGTGTTGAACCAGCCGAAACTGAAGCGCACCGTCCCGGACGGGAAGGTGCCGATCGTCCGATGTGCCGAGGGCGCGCAATGCAGGCCGGCGCGAGCCATGATCCCGAACGACTCATCGAGCAGCAGCCCGACTTCAGACGCGGTGGCGCCGGCGACGGTAAACGAGACGAGCCCGCATCGCAGCGACGCATCGGGCCCGTACACGGTGACGCCCGCGATGTCGCCGGCGGCGGCGATGAACCGCGCCGCGAGCATCTGCTCATGCGCGCGTACTGCCTCGATTCCCGCGTCCGACAGGAATTCAATGGCCGCGGCGAGCCCGGCGAGGCCCGCCACGTTCAGGGTCCCACTCTCGTACGCATCGGGCATGAACTCGGGCTGTGTCTCGTGCGCGGACTCGCTGCCCGTCCCCCCGCGGACGAGCGGCGCAAGCGTGACACTTTCGCGCACGTACAGCCCGCCCGTCCCCGTGGGCCCGAGCAGCGCCTTGTGGCCGGTGAATGCCAGCAGGTCGATTCCCATCGCGTCGACGTCGATCGGGACCGCACCCGCCGTCTGTGCGGCATCCACGAGATAGAGAACGCCGTGCTCGCGCGCCGCCGCGCCCAACGCCTCAACCGGCATCAAGGCACCGGTGACGTTCGACGCATGGGTCGTCACCAGAAGCCGTGTGTTGGACCGGAACGCACCGCGTACATCGCCGACCTCGAGCGATCCGTCGGGACGGCACGGCGCGACCGTGACCGCCACGCCGAGCGATTCGAGATGGCGCAGCGGCCGCATCACCGAGTTGTGCTCGACGCTCGTGGTGACCACGTGGTCGCCCGGCCGGAGCAGGCCGAGCGCCAGATTCAACGCGTGGGTGGCGTTGTGCGAGAACGCAACGCGTCCTGGATCACTGACCCCGAACAATCCGGCTACCGCCTCGCGCGCGTGCTCCACGATGCGCGCCGCCGCAATCGATGCCCGGTGCCCGGCGCGGCCCGGGTTGCCGACCGCGTCCGCGTAATGCCGGCCGAGAGCAGCACTCACCGCCGCGGGCTTGGGCCACGACGAGGCGGCGTTGTCGAAATAGATCATCGGCATCGCGCCTCTACGCCCCGAGCAGCCGCTCGTCGTTGAGCAACTGCGGGCGTGGCTGCGGTGTCCGGAGCAGGTCGCTGCACTCCCCGAGACCAAGGCGCGAGTGCCCCTCGAAATCGATTCGCACGGCCTGCACACCTGGAATTTCCGTCAGGCTCGCCACGATGCCAAGCAAGACCGACCGCATAATGTGCGGTTTCTCGAGCGCGAGCGTGCGGACAGATTCCGTGTACGAGAAATCAAGCGACACGAGGCCGGCGGCGTCGTCGTACGCGTAGTTGACCAACCGCACGTCGTGTGGGACGCCAGTCACAGTGGGATCAGCGGGACCGGCCATGTACTTCGCGATGCTTTCACGCGGCGAGTTCGCGCCGGAAGGCACCCCCACCAGCCCGTTCGGCGAGGCGTAGTAGAGCAGCGGCATCCGCCTCGCGTCTGCGATCACCGCCTTTCCGTCGACGGTCACGGCAACCGACGTGACGCCGGGCAAGCGGGTCATGGTGTAGACCATCGCCGCGTAGGCTGCCTCCGCTTCAGCGGCGCTGCCGGGCGCGGTTTCTGAAAGATCAACGCGCGCGATACCGTGTGACACTGCGACCGATCGAATCCGCGCGCCTTGCGGAATCGGTCGCTTCAGTCCGCTGCCAGGAGGCGGGCCGTCGAGCAGCGCCTGCAGCGCCGCATGCGGGAGGTCATGCGTTGCCGGGATGCGGCGCGAGACTGGAAAAAGGTGGGCGCCGTCTGAAAAATACAGCGTCACGACGGGCGACCGCTCCCAGGGCCACCACTTCGCCAGCGCCGACCCGTCCTTCGCAGACGGCAGGGTCCGGATCCAGAATCCGGCGGCCAGGATGGTGAGCAGCAGGAGCGCGCCCCGGACATTCATCGAACGATCACCAAGACCTGCGCCGTTATACACCGTGGGCAGCCGCTTTGAAAGCGCGCTCCATTCCTCAGAATTGCAGAACATTTTCGATGTAGCCGAACGTCATCGTGTGTCCCGCGAAGACGGGCGCGACGACGCCACCGCCCCGTGCGACCGAGGCATACCAGTTGATCGACCAGTGCGACGAGAGGGCGTAGTCCGCGGACCCTTCGGCGACGCTGGCCAGCGTGCCGGCGCCGTTGGAGGGGCGGGTCGAGAAGCCAAACAGCGTCCCCCGATTCTGCGTGGCGCCGCTCCCCGAATACCAGGCGTCACGTGACGAAGCAAGGCCAATGCGATGCCAGTCCAGGCGAACGGCGAGTTTCGGCCGCGGCCGGAGCATGACCTGCGCGAACAGGTCCGTGCTGTTCATCTGGCTGTAGAGAGCGCTCTGCGAGTACCGCCGCACCGTCGGCAGCATCTGAAAGAAAGTGCCATGGCGGTTGTCGAGCGGACCGCGGTCGCCTGACGCAAACAGCCATCCGCCACGCACCCATGGTTGCCACGTCGCGGTCGTCCACTGGTAGCCTGCTTCGGCGGCGACGCTCGCGGCGCGATGCGTCTGCTCGTACCAGGCTCCCGACTGGCCGGCTAACCATAGCAATCCGTCCCACTGACGGCCGGCGCGCGGCGGCGGAGCCGCGATGACGGTCGCGCCAAAGGTATTGATGCTGACATCCGCGGCTGACGCGGCCCGTCCGGTGTTGTCAGGCCGTGCGGCGACACGCCGCGTGTCGCGATACCGAAACGCAAACAGCTGCCATTGGACTGCGGGCGCGGCCGTGGCGGTCCTGAACGCGGCGATGCCGCCGAGGACGGTCACATTTCGCATCATCAGGCCTGCCGCATCTTCGAATCCGCCTTGCGTGGGGTGGAACGCAACGGCGGTGCCGCTCCATCGGTTGTGTGACGTGTCCACCCGCACACCGTCGTATGCGCGCTGGTAGAGCGACCATTCGAATTCACCGACGAGCCGGGCCGCGATTCGCTGCTGCTTGACAGCCTCAATTTTCGTGTTGCCGGATGACGCCTCGGCCCCTGACGAGTACGGCATCCGGCCGATCTGCACCGTGACGCCTGGCAGCAGCCGTTTCAGTCGAATGTTTGCGTATCGCAGGTAGACCTGGCGGCTGTCAGATCGTCCGGCGTGCGCGTAGTAGACGGCGCCGATTCCCAGTGGTCCCGGTCCTACGGCGTCGCTCGGCAGGCCGCCGAAATGGACGTACTGGAGCGCCGCGGTCAGGTCGTACTTGCCGCTGGAGCGCTGAACGCCGGCCTGCAGCCGGTTCGCGCCGAAGGCATAGTCGTCATTGCCGCCGCCCGGACGCGGCTCGAAAAACCGCCACACTTCCAAGCGGCTCCAGTCCCGCAGGGTCCACGTGGTTGACGCTCGAGGCGATGCGGCATCGCTTTGCTGGGCCCTGACCGGCGAAGACAACGCCACGAGCACGCACAACAGCGTGAGCGGTAGAAATCGGCGGAAGGACATCAGCGCTCAGGGTTGAACTGTGGCGCGAATCGTATCAGCAAGGCTCCCGCGCCTACGGTCTCCAGAGCCGCGCCAGGCGGGAACCTCGAATTGCTGAGTCGTGGGTCGCGAGCGGAAGCGCGTGGGCTCGCGCGGTCGCCACGATAAGACGATCCGCGGGATCGCCGTCGAACGATGTCGGTAACTCGTGCAATGAGACCACGACGTCGCTATCCAGGGGCAGAATTCGAACCGTGTCCGGAGCCGTCATACGGCGAATCCACCGATCGAACGGTTCGGCTGGGATCAGTCGCCCACGCGACACCAGCATCTGCGCTTCCCACATGCTGATCGCTGCAATGAAAGGAAGCTCGTGAGCTGCGAGTTGGTCGAGCGCCTGGCGCTGCCGCGCACGCATGTGAGTTGATCCGGTGAGCCACCAGAGCCAGACGTGCGTGTCGAGCAGGACGCTCAACGAAGCGCCTCAAAGTCCTTGTCTTTCAGGACGGACTCACCGGGTTCAAACTTGCAGACAGCGCTGCCGCGAAGGCGCTCCCACGGCTTCTGTGCGGAGGCAGCCCTGCCGGCAGGCGGGGGTTGAAGGCGCGCAACGATCCGGCCGTGGCGCGTGATCGCAACCGTTCCAGTCTTTTCGATACGGCGGATGATCTCCAGGCAATGCTGCTTGAACTCTGTAACCGAAATGTCCATATCTGAATTGTAAATGGCCACTTTGCAATTGGCAAGTGCCGACCCCTCCTGAAACCCGTAAAGGACGAGGTGTTCACGGCACGCGAATCGTCAACGGCACCGCGACCTCTCCCCACTGGAGTTGAAGCACGGCGTCCTTGCCTTCGACGATCGGGAAGGAAAACGTGAGCGCTTCCACGTGCGGGCCTTTTTCGGGAACGATCTG
>JAHFUO010000043.1:0-3032 GCA_023265015.1 Acidobacteriota bacterium
GCGCGACGCCCGAACGGTCCTGCGGCACCAGCGGGTGATCGGCTCGAAACCGTGTTCGTGATCCGAGAGGCCGTCGAGGCGCTGGTGAAGATGCTGTCGCCGTTTGCGCCTCACATGGCCGAGGAGTTGTGGGAGATGCTGGGACATCGCGACGGGCTGATCGCCGCGCGCTGGCCGGAGTTCGACGCAGACGTCGCGAAGGCGGAGGAAATCGTCGTCCCGGTGCAGGTCAGCGGCAAGGTGAGAAGCCGTCTGACCGTGCCCGCGGACACATCGGAGCAGGAGCTCGAGCGAATGGCGCTGGCCGACCCGGCCGTGATCGCGCATACGCGCGGCAAGACCGTCAAGAAAGTCGTGGTCGCAAAAGGGCGGCTGGTGTCGGTGGTGGTGCAATGAACCGGCCCATGAACAGGTGCTCGGGTGCTCGGGTGCTCAAGGTGCTCAGGTTCGGTTCAGCGTCGCTCGCGCTGATCGTTCTTGGGTTCATGGGTTCAGGTTGCGGGTATGCCCTGGCCGGGCGCGGGTCGTTTCTGCCGACCGACATCCGCGTCGTCGGCATTCCGCCGCTCGTGAATCGCACGACCTTCTTCGATGTCGAGCAGATCCTCACCGAGAAGATTCGCAACGAGTTCATCGGCCGCGGGAAGTATCGCGTCGTCCCGGACGCCGGCGGCGCCGATGCCGTGCTCACTGCCGAGATCACCTCGATCACGCTGTCGCCGGTCGGCTTCACCGCCACGCAGCTGGCGTCGCGCTACCAGTTCGTCCTGACGATGAAGGTGGATTTCACGGATGCGCGCGTCAGCCAATCGCTGTGGGCGAATGACGCGCTGACGTTTCGCGAGGAGTACGAGCTCAACGCGCAGGGCACGGGCACGATCGAGGGCGCCTCGTTCGTGGATCAGCAGCGCAGCTCGTTCGACCGCATCGCCACCGACGTCGCGCGCACGGTCGTGACGGCGATCGTCGAAGCCTTCTGAGATCGACTGGCCATTCGACAATCGGACAATGCCCCCGCTGACTCCAGCCTTGCTTCGCACACAGATTGCATCCGGGGACACGCTTCCTCTCTACCTGCTCGTCGGCGCAGACGACGTGGAGAAGTCCGCCGTGGCGGCGGACTTCGCCGAAATGGTCGACGAAGGCCTCCGCGCGTTCAACGTCGATCACCTGTACGGCGGCGAGATCAAGGCGGACGATCTCATCAACGCCGCGGCCACGCTGCCCATGATGGCGCCGCGCCGCCTCGTCATCGTCCACGACGCGGAGCGGCTGCTGATTCCGAAGCGCGAGGGGAAGGCGGCCGACGCGGAGCAGGAGCGCCTCGAGGCGTTCATCAGGAATCCGCCGTCGCACGCGACCATCGTCTTCGTGTGCGGCTCGATGGACATGCGGCGGCGGCTCGCGAAGCTCCTGCTGAAGGAAGCGCAGGTCGTGGATTGCGGCACGATCGGAAACCCAGACGACGCCGAGCGGTGGGTGAAGACGCGCGCGGCCAGGGACAAGGTGCCGCTCGACGCGTCGGCCGTTCGGGCCCTCGTCGAGCGCGCCGGGATCGATCTCGTGCGTCTCCGTTCGGGGCTGGAGCGTGTCGCGCTCTACGCGATCGGGCAGCGGACAATCACGGTCGAGGATGTGAAGCAGGTGGTGACCGCAACCGCGGAGGCGACGAACTTCGGCGTCGCAAACGCGATCGAGCGAAGCGACGCAGCAGCAGCCCTGCGAGAGCTGGCGCTCGCGCTCGACGGCGGGATGATGCCCGTCATGATGATGGGGCAGTTACGATGGGTGGCGGAGAAGCTGCCGCCGCAGCGCCTCCGCGGCGCGATCGAGGCGGTCTTCCGGACCGACCTCGCGCTCAAATCGTCGGCCGGTGATCCGAAGATCCTGCTCGAACGTCTCGTCGTCGAGTTATGTGAACCCGGGAAAAGTGTGGGGCGGGCCTTGCCAGGCCCGCCTCGCGGACCTGAAAGGTCCGCGCCGCATCGTTGACATTATTGCCGCGTCGTTGAAATTCAGGGCAGCCGGAACGCCAGGATCTCTCTTGCTGCCCGGTTCGCGCCGCAGCCGTTGTTCCCGCCGATCACGTACGCCTCACTGCCCATGACCACCGAAGCGCCAGCATGCCGCCCGATTGGCAGCGGAGGAAGCGCCGTCCACTTATCGCTCGCGGGATCGTAGGACTCGGCTTCGTTGAACGTCGTGCTGGTGCTGGGATCCTTGCACTCGCCGCCGGCGTAGACGATGCGGCCGTTCAGATAGAACGAGACGCCGGCGCTGCGCGGCGTGAGCAGCGGCGCCGCCATCGTCCACGTGTCCGTTGCCGGATCGTAGACGTCGTGCTCGCCCGTCCGCTCGGCGGGGGAGGCCATCCGTCCGCCGAAGACGTGAATCTTGCCGCTGACGACCGTAATGCCGATGTGATCGCGCGCGAGCGGCATCGGCGCCGCCATCGCCCACTTGTTCGTCGCCGGGTCGTACACCTCGTGCGCCGCGGACACTTTCACGTCCGGGGTGCGGCCGCCGATCGCGTGAATGCGCCCGTTCAGCACCACCACGCCTGCCGCTCCACGCGGCACCGACAGTGGCGCCAGCGCTTTCCACATGTCGGTCGCGGGGTCGTACTCGAACACGCGGGCGACCGCGGCGAGGTGCACGCTGGCGAGAAATCCACCAACGACATAAATCTTCCCGTTCAGTACCGCCGCGCCGGCGTGTGACGCCACCGCGGGCATCAGCGCCAGATCCTTCCACGTGTTCCTGGCCGGGTCGTATTCCTGCGTGAACTCGTTGGCATCGACACCCCGCGACTGGCCGGAGATCACGTAGATCTTGCCGTTCAGCGCCGCGACGGCGATCTCTGCGCGGTCGTACGGGATCTGGGTTTTCACCGTCCACGTCGCCCCCTGGGCGAGCACACGGCCGGGGACGATCAGCGCCGCGACGCAGATCGCGGCAACAAGAATGCGACGGACGCAGGACACGGTCATGGCCTCCTCGATGTGTGTGGGAATGTCCGCAGTCTACAACAA
>JAHFUO010000043.1:3132-21553 GCA_023265015.1 Acidobacteriota bacterium
GCGCTCATCGCGTTACGCCGGTGGCCGGCGCGCCTTGCAGCAGCGCGAAGCAGTCTGGCGGAGTGCGGTCCACCTGTGCGTCCGGATCGTCGCGATGAATCTTCAGATACTCGATCAGGTCCATGCGCTCAGGCGGCGTCAGCCCGGGTCCGATGGCGCCCCCCTGGGACTGCTCGGACGCCGGCCGGTACTCGTCGAAGGGCACGTATCCCTTGCGGAACTCGTGGCCGGCATCGGAGTTCCCCGGCAGCGTCGCGTCGAACTCGAACCCGCTCGATATCGCCGGCGTTGTGACATAACCAACCTTCACCGGATCGAACTCGCGCGTGCCGACCATGAAGCGCTTCGAGCGCTCCGCGACCGGCGACAGCAGCTCGTACACGTTCGGCACCGATCCGTTATGCAGGAAAGGAGGCGTCGCCCATACGCCCTCGAGCGGACGCGGCTTGTAGCCCGGCTCCACCTGCGGCGTATCAAGCGTGGCGAATCCTGCGAAGCATTGGCGCGCCCGCTCCGGAAAGTGACGGTCCGTGTAGTAGCGCTCACGAATCATGAGGCCGAGGATGTTCAGACCGGCACCGGCGTTGAGGTGCTTCAGATCGACTGCATCGAGCCGCTGCGCGATGACGTCGTCGGTCACGTGGTTTTTCCGCAGGTAATCCAGCTCGGTCGACATCTCGTCCAGGGTCGCCGCGTCGGCGCCTGCCTTCGTCCGCCGCTGCAGCTCGTCTTCGAGCGCTGGCAGCTCGGCGTCTTCCCGGCGCTTCTGTTCCTCGAGCTCGCGTCTGAGCAGGGGACGCACCTCGTCCTGCGTCAGCCCGGCGCGCGTGAGGTCAACGGTGTTATTCACGAAGTTGAGGGCCGCGTTGGGATCGGTGCCGATGTCCTTCACATCTTTCAGCCTGATCACCCACAGCGGATCGGTCGGCTGGCGCAATGGCGAGACGCCCAGCCTGACTGCGTCGGCCGCGACGTGGGGTCCGTGACACCCCACGCAATGCTTCATGAACAGCGTCTTCCCGCGCTCCGCCTTCGCCTGGTCGATGGGCCCGAGCAGATCCTCGGGCCAGCGCGGCGGGCGCAGAGTCTGCAGCGTCGACTCGATGCGCAGCAGGTTGTCGAACGAGATGGACGTGCGATAGCGGTCGTCCTGCGGAACAGGCCGGCCGAAGCCGTCGATCAGGCGGAAGGTCGCGCCGGTCCCCATCGCCTCGCCGACATTCCGCGCCAGCGGCTGGCTGACGGATGCGCCGTACTGCACCCAGTTGAACTTCCAGATGTTCCACAAGTAGGGAAAGCTCACCGGCGCGTTGCCGACGTGGTAGTTCACCGGATCCAGGTGATCGCCGAACACGGTGTTGGCAATGCGCGCAAGAGCATCCGTCCGGCCGAAACCCTCCTGAACGGGATACAACGCCTCCGAAGGGCGCGTGTGATCCGTGGCGAGCGCCTGCGCGAGGATCTCCTTCAGCACGTCCCACATGTCCCACCGGAGGGTCCACTTGTCCTTCGAGCGCGCCCACAGCCCCTTCGACGCGTAATCCGGTTCGAGCGCGCGCGATGCGAAGCGGTTGAACTTGAGAGGGTTGATGAAGGTGCTGACCAGCGACAAGCCAAGCTCCAGCTGGAAATGTCCTGGCTTCATGTCGGTGAAGGCGTTCATCGCCTGGCCGCCGTCGATGCGAATGGCGATGGTTCTGCCATCGCGGGTGACGTTGAGTTGACCGGTATGGCACGCCGCGCACGTGAGGTCGGCGACGTAGTCATTCAACGTGTCGTCGTACCGTCGCGCGAAGCCGACCGGGAGCTGGTCGGGATTGCTGCGGGTCGGAACGGGATCGACGATGAAATTCAATGAGCGCAGGTGATCCGGATCGGCAAACCGGTTCCGGCCGAACGGCCGCTCGAGATTGACGAACCAGCTGTACCGGATGCCGTGCATCGAGGTGCCCTGCGGTGTGTAGTAGTACGTCTCGCGGTCGGGCGATTCACGCTCGACGCCCCAGCCCTGATTCAGGTACCGAACCTCGTCGACACGCTGAAGGGGCGGAATCTGCGCGGCGGCCAGGCGGCCGTACACGAACCCCACCACTGCAACCGTCGCCACGATCGCGGCGGCGGTGATGGCGGTCCACTTCAGCACCCCGAGGACACGCGGCCGACGCGGGGGAACGGCCGGGGCGGACGGCACGACGCCGGGCGATGCGAAGCGCTTCTTCCGGCTTTCATGTTCGGCGGCCCACCGTGCGCGGTTGAGGCTTCCGAGAGGCCGGCTCTCGGGCGTCGAATGTTCGGTGACATCGATGTACATCGCTTCGCATTCGTCCGGCGACAGCGGCGAGCGGGGCACGAGGGTCAGCCGGCCGACCGTGTGGAACGGCGCGTCGGTCTCCTTCCACTCGGCGCTCCCGTTTTCGATCCAGAAGGCGGCGTCGCGGGGCACACCTCCATGCGTCATGTGGTCCGCATCGAGAAACTGCAGCGCGAAATCGAACGAGCTCATCGTCTCGTCCTCGTTCACGTGCCGTACGAGCTCATCGCGCAGGCAGTTGGGCGCGTCCCGCAGCGGCTCCGCGTGATTGGCCGGGCTGGGGAGCGCCGAGTACTTCACCGCATCATCGGGCCCGTGAAGGAACGGGACATTGCTCCAATACCGAATCTGCTGGTACGGTCGAATGGGGCCGCGCATCTGCCGCGCGGCGCGCACGAGGATCTTCGCAACCGCCAGCAGCTCAGCGAATCGCAGAGATCGCAGCGCCTGCAGCAGGCTGTCGGCGGTTCGATATTTCATGAACGCCGCGAAGGCGTGCGCATCGTTGATCGGGAATGTTGTCGCGCCGTTCAGGGAGTAATCGAGGCGCGACGCGTCGGGTCCCATGACGCCCGGGGGAAGTTCGACGAAGAACGACAGCGCGCGCACATCGGCCTTGGAGTCGGGCATCACGCGGGCGTTGGCGTTGGCAAATCGGACGGTGGCCGGATAGATTCCCGGCTTCGCGAACATCCCTCTCGCGAGCCGCGCGGCGATGGCGGGATTCCGCACGGCGCTCTTCACGTCGAAGACTTCGAACTGCGCGCGCACACAGACGCCCTTTCTGTGCGTGCCCCGGCCGAGCGGCCGCATCTGCGCCACGGCGTTGCGCGTCTGGAGCGTCAGGATGCCGCGCACGATCTCCGCAATGTCGGCGTCTTCGGTGGGGAGCTTCCGCTCGAATTCGGTCATGGCCTCATCCAATCCCGGACAGCGTGGCTCGTGCGACCACGAGGTCAGCCGTGTCGAATCCCTCGGTGAACCATTCGTAGACCGGTGCGAGCACGCCGCGGGCCTCCGACGTGCGCCCCGATGCGTGCAGCAGCTTCGCGAGGCTCGTTGCGGCGCGCAGCTCGAGCGACTTCGCCTGCTGCCGCTGCGCATACTCGAGCGCGGCCCGCAGGCTGGCCTCTGCCGTCGCCTCGTCCTTCGTCAACCGCAGCAGGTCGCCGCGCGCCCGATGCAGCTCCGCGACGTAGCCGCCCTCGCTCATCCGATCCGCGTGCGCGAGCCCTTCCTCGACCGCGGCCAGGCCTTCTTCGACGCGGCCGGCCTGGCGGAGCGCGTCGGCCATCAGCGCCAGGAATATGGAACGCGCGAGGCCCGTGTTGAGGGACCGCTGGACGGCGAGCGTGTCCTTCAACAAGTCAATCGCTTCGGCCGTGCGGCCCAGGCTCGCCAGCGCGCACCCCTGGAACGAGCGGCTCCATTCGGCCTCCTGCGGCAGCTCGTACTCGCGGCACAGCGCGGCGATCTCATCGCCTATCGCCAGCGCTTCCGCAGCGTCGCCGCGATACGCGTAGATGCCCTGGATCAAGACGAGCGCGAAGGTGAGTGTCAGCGGCTGGCGCTGCGATCGGGCCAGGGCCAGCGTCTCACGCGCGCGCGCGAGCGCTCGATCGGGATACCCGAGCGCCCAGAGCGGACGGCTCGACATGGCGCGGGCGATCATGCCGGGATCGAGTCCGTACATCGCCGTGTACGCCAGATGTTGAGCGGGGTCGTGGAGCTCCCGTGCGCGTTCCAGCAGCCGGCTCGACTCCACCATGTCGCCGATGAACTCGCGCGAGACGCCGGCCATGTGATGCGCGCCGAGGAGGTAGGCCGGATTGCCGGACCGATCGGCATTGACCATCAGTTCGTCCGCACTGTCGCGGCACTCGCGCAGGGTTCCGCGGATCAGAAGAAAGAGCGCGACGGCCCAGAGCACGGGGAAGATCTGCGGCGGGTCACCGAGCTCCTGGCACAGCTGGCGCGCCCGCGTGAAGACCTGCTCGATCTCCGGCGTCGCCCATCCGGTGGTGGAGCGCAGCGCCACCACCTTGATCATCTGGAGGCCGAGCTCCTGCTGCTGGCGTGCGGGGTCGTCCGAGAGCGTCCGCAGCGCGTCGAGGCCCCGCTCCGCAAGCGACAAGGCCTCGCGGAATCCAAAGAGCCCGACGGCGTGCTGCGCCGCCATGGAGAAGTACTGCGCGCTCGCGCCGAAATCGCGCGCCGTTTCAAACAGCACCGCGAGCCGGCCGGCGATGGCTGCGGTGTCAGCACCGTGATGAGCGACGTCGCATCGCGGCTCCATGCGCTTGACGAGCGCACGGGCGACCTGGCCGCTGAGCGCCGCTCGCCTGGTCGGCTGCAGCGACGCGTACAGCGCGTTCTGATACAACACGTGGACGAACTGGTACTTCAACGTCAGCGTCCGATCGGGGAATTCCAGCTCGTCGCCCCGCTTGACGAACACATGGACGTGCTCGAGGACGTCGAGCCGCTCTTCGACGGCCGCCGCATCCATCTGGATCGCTTCGGCGACGGTGGCCGAGTCGAACTCGTGGCCCTGCACGCTGGCCGCGATCAACAAGCGGCGATCCTGCTCGTCGAGCTGCTCGATCTTCCGGGCGATCATGCTGCGCACCGTTTCAGGCAGATCGCGCAGCGCATCGCGCAGCGAGCGCGCGAGCACCCACGTGCCCTGCTCTTCGACGATCGCGCCGGAGTCGCGCAGGTACCGGACGAGATCGGCCATGAAGAGCGGATTGCCCTCCGTCTTCTCGTGAATCAGCGCGGCGAAGCCGGCGGGGAGATCGTGACCGGGGAATTCCAGCGCGAGGTACCGCACGACGTCGGCCGCCTCGAGGAACGGCAGCCGGAGCTCTTCGAGCGCGCCGCGGGAAAACAGGTTGCTTTTGATGCTGAGGAACGGATGGTGCGCCAGCGCCATGTCCGCCGGCCGGTAGGTGGCGAGCACAAGCACGCGCATGTCCGCGAACCGCGCCGCCAGGTAGTTGAGCATGTCGATCGTTGACACATCCGCCCAGTGCAGGTCGTCGAGGTAGACGACCAGCGGCTGCGACCTCGAGATCTCCTGGAAGAAGGCGCCCAACTCCCGTTTCATCCGTTCCTGCGACGGCGCGGGAGCCTGCTCCGTCATCGTTGATGTCTCGACGCCAGCGGTGGCGACCTGGACGTACCAGGTCGGCGCCACGGTCTTCATCAGGCGGCTGACCGCTTCGCCCCCTCCGCGGTGGAGCAGGTTGTCGAGCGCTTCGAGAATCGGCAGGTACGCTTCAGCACCGGCCAATCGCTCCGAACAGCGCCCGCGCGTCACAATCGGGCGCTCACCGAACGTGGTCAGCTCTGCGAGGAAATCATCCACCAGCGTGGTCTTGCCCATCCCCGCCTCGCCGGTCACGAGGAGCATGCGGCTTCGACCCTCACCGACGCGGGCGAGCGCCGCATGAAGCGCGCGTCGCTCGGTCTCGCGGCCTACGCCGGATCGCCGTGGCGAGGCGGCGCGGATGTGCGTGGCCGGCCGCTCGGTCAGCGCATCGAGCCGCGATGCGACCTCCTCGGCCGTCGGGCGACGGCCGGTGTGTCGATCCAGCATCTGCAGCGCGAGTGCGTCGAGGGCGGCCGGAACCTCGGGCGCGTATCGTGACGGTGCGATCGCATCGCGCGAGGCGAGTGCTGCGATGTGACTGATTGCTGAATGCGCCTCGATCGGCAACCGTCCGGTCAACAGCTCGTAGAGGACGACGCCGAGGGAAAAGACATCGGTTGCGACGGTCAGCGGATCCGCCACCGACTGCTCTGGCGACATGTAATGGACAGTCCCCACGATGCCGCCCGCCCCGCTCGCCGTGGCGCTCAGCGCGTCCATCGTGACCGCATCCTCCATCGCCAGGTGCGGCGCGCGGGCGAGACCGAAGTCGACGACCTTCACGTACCCGTCGTCGCGCAGCATGATGTTCTCGGGCTTGATGTCACGGTGAATGATGCCCGCGGCATGCGCGCTGGCAAGCGCGCGCGCCGCTTGCGCAACGACGCGTGCAGTCTCTTCGACCGGTGGGCGCGTCGCGATCAGCGCCCGCAGGCTGCTGCCCGGGATGAACTCCATCGCGATGAAGCGGCCCGCGGCGGAGTCGCCGATGTCGTAGACCGTGACGATGTTCGGGTGGTTGAGGGCGGAGGCCGCGCGAGCTTCGCGCAGAAACCGGTCGTCGCGATCCGGGTCGCGACGGTCGGGCGGGAGGACCTTGAGCGCCACGCGCCGGCCCAGTCGCGCGTCCTCGGCGAGGAATACTTCGCCCATGCCGCCCCTCCCGAGCCGCGAGATGATCCGGTAGTGACCCAGTCTGACTCCCGTCAGGTCGGCGGGCGGCTGCGCGGCGGGAGTGACAGCGCCGCCGTGGAGCGATCCCGCTGCGGATGCCGGCTCGTCCAGCAGCGACTCGACCTCGCGCTTCAGCAGCGGATCGCCGTCGCACACGTCGCCTAGAAACGCAGCGCGTGCGTCTGGCGGCAGTGCCAGCGCCGCCTGGTACAACTCCTCGATCCGCTGCCAGCGCTCAGGCATGACGTTCGGCGGGTCTGGCGCGGCCGTCACCGGAGATCATGCCGGCCAAGTCGGTCATCGGAGCGGATTATAGAGTCGCGGTGACGGTGTTCGCACGCAATTCCGCACGTGCTGCCCAGGATCCGGCGGTGAGCGCTACTCGGCGACGGCGGCTTCGGTCTCGCCCACCAGCGCGGCGAGCGCGGTCGGCTCCGGGCTGACGTAGAACTGGTACGCGTAGCGCTCGGTGTCTTTCGGCGCCGTCTTCGGAATGTCCGCGCCGTGCGCGGCGCCGTAGTTCAGGAACGCCACCGCGGTGTTCGGCTTGAACGGCACGCTCTTCACCAGGTCGCACGTGATGCCCTGACTCCCTGGGTAGAACGTGTTCGTCCGATCGATGGTCGGCGTCCCGTTCATCCGGTAGAAGCCGGTGCCGAAGGCTTCGCTGTCGCCCGGACGCGCGAAATAGATCAGCATCGTGATCACCACGCGCCTCGGATCCAGGTGCGGGTCGAGGTGATAGCCCGGCCGCCGCAGCATGAGCCTCCCGCCGGTCGCGTCGTGGGGAAGCGCCGCAAGCGCCGGCCCGCGCTCGGCGCCGTATTCCCTGGCGTAGAACTCGCGGATGTGCGGCTCGAACTTCCGCATCAGCGGCGGCACCAGGAGCCGGGGAATGAGGACCTGCTCGATGAACGCGAGCATCTTCAAGGTCCACTCGGGCGCGACATCGAGCTGCTCGAGCTTGATATTCTGCTTGGCGTTGTCCTTCTGTGAGAAGAACACCCGCGGCGGGATGCCGTCCAGGATCGCCTGGTAGGTGTCATCCGGCAGCAGGTCGCTGATGACGATGTGCGAACTTGGGTCAGTCTCCATCCGTGCCGCGGCGACCGCCCGCTGCACGTGGGCGCCGACGCGATCCGGATCGAAGAGCCCGGGATTGTCTGCCCCCTTGTCGCGCTGCGCGATGTCGAGCGCCAGCGTCGCGCGCAGCATGCGCACTTCGCGATCGACCGTGCCGATCCGCTCGGCCACGTCGGTCGGCTCGAGCCCTGCTGCCGCCGCGATCTCCGCGGACAGGCGGTCGATCTGTTCCTTCAGAGACGAGACGTGCTTGTCGAGGCGCTTCTCCAGCTTGGCGCTGGCGGAGCCCTGGTCCTCGCGCCATTGCTGGCGCAGGAGCGGCAGCACGCCGCTCCTCGTGAGCAGGCGCTGCAGCAGCTTCGACACTACGCGGTGGCCTTGACCAGGCGCGAGGCGAGACGCGACTTGTACCGCCCGGCGGTGTTGCGATGGATGATGCCCTTGGTGGCCATCTTGTCCACGATCGACACGGTCTGACTGAGCGCCGCTTTCGCCGCCGTCAGATCCTTCGCGTCAAGCGAGGCACGGATGGCTTTGAGCGCGCCGCGGAGCTTGGTGCGCATCTGCCGGTTGTGCTCCCGGCGCCTGATGTTCTGTCGATTCGCCTTGAGGGCGGACTTCGTACGCTTGGCCACGGAACCTCGCTAATGGAGAAAAAAAGAATTATACCGGTTCTCTGGTGCTCGGGTTCGCTGGTGCTTGGGTTCGGTTCATTGGTTCAGGGTTCTCAGGTTCACGGGTGGTTCATCGGTTCGGCTCCGAACCCGCGCCGTTCCGAACCCGCGAACCACCCATGCACCCTTGAACCATTGAACCCGAGAACCGGAACCTGAGCACCCGTGCACCTGTGCACCCGAGAACCTCTTCCTCTTCCGGTTCCTACTGCGGTTGAAGGATGTCCAGCGCCACGCGCCAGACACCGTCGCGCCCGCGGGTCCAGACCCGCACGTAGAAGCCGTGCCCCGCGTCGCCCTTCATCACGTAGCTTCCATACGTGTAGCCGAGATCGCCGGCCCGCGACGTTTCGGCGAATCTTGACTCGCCCGACGCGTACGCAGGCTGCGTCATCAGCCAGGCAACGACGGCGTCCTGCCCGACGAGCGGCATCACGTCCGGCCGATGCAGGCGCGCCCCTTCGGCGAGATGTCCTCGATACGCGTCGGCCTGTCCGGCGCGGGCCGCGTTGGTCAGCGCGGCGTCGGTATCCCTCAACGACCTGATGTCCGCTACCACCGGGGCATCGCCGGTGTAGATATCCGTGCGCGGCGCACGCGTGACGCCGTCGGGAAACATCACGGGTCCAGGTGTGGGGACCCCCATGTCCATCACGACCTTGAACGCGCCGTCCGGCTGCCGCTTCCAGACCGACGCGTAGATCGAATGGCGCGGCTGCCCGTTGTTGCGCGCCGGGCTGATCGTGCGCACCGGGCCCGTCAGGTACCCGAGGTCGCCGCTCGTCGCGATGTCGCCGTACCGAGGTTCCCACAGGATGCGCAGGTCCTTCGGCGGATCCGGCTGCTTGCGGAACAGATTCTTGGCGGGCGCGGTCTGTTCGCCGTCGAACCCGACCGCGGCATCGGCGAAATACTCGAGGAACGCCTGCTTCCAGCCGACGACGAGCGCGCGCGCCGCGAACATCTGCTCGGTCCTGACCATCCCGGTCAGCGCGAGGTTCCCGCCTTCGCGCTCGACGGCGCTTTGGCGGGCACGCTGCGCGAACGCTTGCCCGACGAAGCTCGCAGAGCGGAGTTGGGCGGGTGCTGCCGCGAGGATGGCGGCGGCTGCCACCATCGGGAGCAGACGTCTCACGCCGGCTACTGTATGACGATTTCGAAGGTGCCGGTGGCGGGCTTGCGCGACGAGTAGCGCGGGATGGCACGGCCATCCACGATCTCGAAGGTCTTGTAGATGATGCGCATCCTGGGGGACGAGGCCGTGCGGACGTCGCTGACCGCGCCGACCTTCTTCACGTAGTCGCGCGTTTCCTGGTACGGCGGAACGGCCTTGCCGTGGCGATCGACCGCGTCGGCGCCGGCATTGTAGGCGGCAAGCGCCAGCTCCTCGTTGCCGTTGTACCGATCGATCAGCGCGCGCAGGTATGCAGTGCCGCCGCGGATGTTTTCAGCCGGGTCGTACGGATCGCGAACGCCCATTTCGCGGGCCGTGGCCGGCATCAACTGCATCAGGCCCATGGCGCCCCGGGGTGATCGCGCCAGCGGGTTGAATCCCGATTCCACCTGGATGACCGCGCGCACGAGCTCCGGACGCAGCGCGTGACGCGCGGCATGCTCCCGGACAAGCGGCTCGAACTGTTCTCTGTAGGCCGACTCGGCGAGAGGCGTCGCGGCGCGGATGCCTGGCGCATCTGGCACAGCGTAGGTCAGCGCGCCGTCGTTCAGCTTGTGATCCGACAACACCAGCGTGCCGTTGACATCACGCCACGCGTAAATCTGCGCGTCCGCCGAAAGCGGCGTCAGCAGGGCAGCGGCGAGCGCGAGCGTGAATACGCGAATCGGCATTGACATAGCTGGGACGCAATCTGCATATCGGCTGGAAGAGGACGGAGCCTTAATTGAAGATTGAAGATTGGAGATTGATGACTGTTTGTGAATGTCGATTGCAGATTGGTGTGTTCGCGCAGTTTTCAGTTCCCAGTAGCCAGTTGTCAGCTCGATTCCACGCAGAACACGACTGGGAACTGACTACGGGCAACTGACAACCGATCTAGAGGCGCCAGGGCGACGGCCCCGACCACGCTTTCAGCGTCTCGCGTACCCAGTCGGTTGTGTGATCCGAATGGCACGAGAGGCAGGGATTGGGAATCTTGTACTGGTCCGTCATCGTCGGCGTGATGAAGCGGAATGTGTGGCTCCGCACGTTCACGTCGGCGATCGTCTGCTCGATCCTCGGCATGTGACACGCGACGCACTCGCCACCCGGACTGCCGGCCGCGTGATGCGTGTGCGCCTCGATGCTCGCGGCGTGCGGTCCGTTGGGCGAGCTCGGTCCATGGCAGGTTGTACACAGATCCCGCACCGGCTTGATCAGTTCGGCGTTGTTGGGGGTGCCATGGACGTCATGGCAGCTGAAGCACGTGACGCCGCGCCGGTACATGACGCTCTGAACGAAGTCGTTGCCCTGCATGCGATTCTTATGGCCCGTGTCCTCGGCAAAATGCGTGAACGTTGTTTCGCCGAGCGTGTGTTCCTCGAGCTTCCAGAAATCCTTCAGGCTTGCGCCCTGGTGGAAGCCCACCGGCCAATCGTAGTACTGGCCCAGCATCGGATTCGTCAGAGGCTGACCCTGCGTGTGACACTGCAGGCACGTGTCGTTGGCGCGCACGTAATCGAGGCGCGCAGGGTTGACGATCGTGGAGGGGATGGGCTGGCGCGCGTGCTCGCTCCCAGGCCCATGACACTTCTCGCATCCGACGTTCCATTCCGACACCGTCTTGGTCTGCACGTTGTAGTTGACGGAATGACACCCGTCGCAGAGCGGGCCGGTCGGACGCTTCATGTTGTCCGCGGGATAGAACGGCACCCACCAGTCCGTGTTCGGCTGCACCATGTACGCCCGCCACAGTTTGTGCGTGACGTCCCACTGCGCCGGCAGCGGGAAGTAGTCGTTGCCGACCTTCGTGAAATAGCGCTGCTTCCACTTGGTGCCATAGACGAACGCCACATCGTCGAGCTTGAACGTCAGGAGCGGATCGGGCTTGGAGAAGTCGGGCAGCACGACTTCGGGATGCTGGCTGGGGTCCGTGACGACGTTCGCCATTCGCGTCTTGGACCAGCGCTCGTAGATGGCCCCATGGCACGTTCGGCAGGTCGTAGACCCCACGTAGGTCGCCTGCGAGGTCGCCGCGACCGTGGCACCAGGCACACGCGCCGGTGGCTGTCCGGCCGGCACCGCCGGCGCCTGCGAAGAAAGACTCACCGTCATGGCGGCCGAGAAGAGCACCACGGCGGCAACAGTCAGCGCGCGGAGGCGGATTCGCATGTCCTGGCTCCGTGAAATTGTATCGCCGGACGCCCTTCAGGCGGAGAGCATCTTTTCGACGATGCCGCGCGCGGCCGCGAGCATCTCGCCGATCTTCGACGGGTCCTTGCCGCCCGCTTCCGCGAAATCAGGACGTCCGCCGCCGGCGCCGCCGACGATCGGCGCGATCTGCTTCACGATCTGACCTGCCGGCACCTTCTTGGTGAGGTCCGGCGTGACGCCGACGACAATCGAGACTTTCCCGTCCGACGGGGCCGCGAGCACGACCACGCCGCTCTTGATGCGCGAGCGATGCTGATCGACGAGCGCGCGCAGGCCGTCCTTGTCGAGGCCGCTGACCTCGCGCGCGATGAGCTTCACGCCGGCGACATCGATCGCCTCGTCCTGCTGCCCGGCCCCGCCTCCGCCCATCGCAGCTTTCATCCTGGCCTGCTGAAGCTCGCGGGCAAGGCGCTTCGCGTCCTCCTGCAGCGCGGCGACCTTTGTCGCGAGATCGTCCGGGCGCGCGCTGAGTAATTCCGCGAGCGACGACACGAGCTCGCGCTGCGCCTGGACGGTCTTCAGCGACTCGAGCCCCGAGATCGCCTCGATGCGCCGCGTGCCGGCCGCGACGCCGCCCTCCGACACGATCGCGAAGAGGCCGATGTCGCCGGTGGCGCGCACGTGCGTGCCGCCGCACAGCTCCACGCTGAAGCCGGGCACCGAGACGACGCGCACCGTGTCGCCGTATTTCTCGCCGAAGAGCGCCATCGCGCCTGCGGCGATCGCGTCCTGCGTCGGCTTCAGCTCCGTCTGCACCGGCGTGTTCTTCAGCACCTGCTCGTTGACGATCTGCTCGATTTCGAGGAGCTGCTCGCGGGTGAGCGCGCTGAAGTGGACGAAGTCGAACCGCAGGCGACCTGGCGCGACGAGCGAGCCCGCCTGCTTGACGTGCGCGCCGAGCACCTGGCGCAGCGCGGCGTGGAGCAGGTGGGTGGCGGTGTGGTTGCGGCGGATCGCCGCGCGCCGCGGCGCGTCGATCCCGGCAATCACCGGCGCGCCAACCGCGATGTCGCCGCTCTCGACGCGGACAGCATGCACGCGCACACCGGCGCCCACTGTCTCGACGTCGTTCACCGTTGCGCTGAAGCCGAAGTCGTTTCGAAGCTCGCCGATATCGGATACCTGGCCGCCGCTCTGGAGATAGAACGGCGTTTCTTCCAGCACGACCCAGCCCGTCTCGCCTCTCGACAGCTTCGATGTCTCGACGGGCGCCTGGTCATCCCCTTCGAGCTTCGCGAGCGCGACCGCCCGCGTCTTCACCGATGTGTTGTCATAGCCGGCAAACTTTGTGGGCGGGACCGTTCCGAAGCCGGCAAACGACTGCTCCTCGCGCGCGCCACCCTTGAACTTGCTCCCGGCCCGCGATCCTTCACGCTGCGACTTCATGGCGCGATCGAATCCCTCGCGGTCGAGCGACAGCTTGCGATCCTCGATCATGTCCTCGATGAAGTCGCGCGGCAGACCGTGGGTGTCGTACAGGCGGAACGCAGCTTGGCCCTCGACCACCTTGTTGCCCGCCGCGGCCTTGTCGAGCACCTCTTCGAGCCTGGGCAGCCCTTCGGCGAGCACGGCGCTGAAGCGCTCCTCTTCGCTCCGGATCACCTGCGCGATCGCCTTGTGTCCAGCCTTCAGCTCCGGATACGCATCGCCGAATTCGCGAACGATCGTGTCGACCAGGGTATGCAGAAACGGCTCGGTCACACCGAGTCGCTTTCCGTGCCGCATCGCGCGCCGCATGATCTTCCGCAGCACGTATCCACGCCACTCGTTCGACGGGACGATGCCGTCCGCGATGAGAAACGTCATCGCGCGCATGTGGTCGGCCACCACGCGCATCGACACGTCCGCCGGCTCCATCGTCCCGCGGTGCGTGGTCCCCGCGCGCTCGCCAATCGTGCGGAGGAGCGGCGTGAAGAGGTCCGTGTCGTAGTTCGACAAATGGCCCTGGATCACGGCCGTTACGCGCTCGAGCCCCATGCCGGTATCGATCGAGGGCGCGGGCAGCGGGTTCAGCGTGCCGTCGGCCTGGCGGTCGAACTCCATGAACACGTTGTTCCAGATCTCGACGAACCGGTCGCAGCTGCACTCGAGGCCGCGGCACTTCCTGCCGGCCGCCTCCTCGCCGCACGCGATGGCGGCGCCGCGGAAGTAGTAGATCTCCGAGCAGCGCCCGCATGGCCCGGTATCTCCCATCTGCCAGAAGTTATCCGCCACGCCGAGCTCGCCGACGCGCTCGTCTGGAAGGAACTTACGCCAGATGTCGTACGCCTCATCGTCACGCGGAACCGCGGCGTCACCATGGAACACGGTGGCCCACAGCCGTTCTGGCGGAAGCGTCCACTCCTCGGTCAGCAGCGTCCACGCGAACGGAATCGCCTCGCGCTTGAAGTAGTCGCCGAACGAGAAGTTGCCGAGCATCTCGAAAAACGTGTGGTGGCGGTACGACGGCCCGACGTTGTCGAGGTCGTTGTGCTTGCCGCTCACGCGCATGCACTTCTGCGCGGTCGTCGCGCGCGCGTAGTCCCGCTTCTCCTTGCCGAGGAACGCGTCCTTGAACTGGTTCATCCCGGCGTTGGTGAAGAGCAGCGTCGGGTCGTCGTGCGGCACGAGCGGCGAGCTCGGAACGATGCGGTGGCCGTGGCGCTCGAAGTACGTGAGGAAGGAGAGACGGATCTCGTTGGCTCTCATCACGGAGGTTATAGGTTAGTGCGAAAGGTGCGAAAGGTGCGAAAGGTGCGAAAGGTGCGAGAGGTGCGAGAGGTGCGAGAGGTGCGAGGGGTGCGAGAGGTGCGAGAAGTGCGAGGGGTGCGAAGGGTGCGCGTTCCCTGGTTCCCTGGTTCCCTAGTTCCCCGGTTCCTGTCCCTTTGCGCGGCGGCGGAGGAGCGCAGTCACCCTCCCGGGATCGAATCCCTGTCCGAGCAGGTACCGGTGGATGCGGCGGAGGACGGCGGGATCGGTGAGCGACTGGCCGTGACGGAGCCGGCGCTCGAGCGCCTGCTCGAGCAGTTCGTGTTCGTCGAGCTCCGCGAAGACTTCGGCCACCGCCTCGCGGGCGATGTCGCGAGCGATGCCGAGCGCCTCGACCTGGCGGACGACCCGTGCGCGGCCGCGGTGCTTGATGCGCACCTCGGTGCGCGCCCTGGCCAGCGCGGTCCGGCGATCGTCGAGCGCGCGCTCGCCGCGGAGCCGCTCCACCGCGGCGTCGATCTCGTCCTCCTCGAATTGCCGCTTCGCGAGGCGGGTGCGGACCTGCGCTTCCGCCAGCTCGCGCCGCGCGAGAAGCGTGAGGGCCACGATGTATGCGCGACCGTCGGCCACGTCCCGATTGTACGTAGAGGCGGACCTTCAGGTCCGCCTACGTTCAGGTCCGCCTACCGTCCGGTTCGCCTAACTGCCGAAGCGAGTGACTTCTGGAGCGGCTCGGCCGGCGCTGGCCATCTGGTCGCGCGACATCTCGGCGGTCGTCGAGATGCCCTGGACCTTCAGCTTGAACTCGTCGACGTTCGTTGCCCAGCGGAGCGCCTCTTCGTAGGAGATGTGACCCTGCGAGAAGAGGTGGAAGATCGACTGGTCGAACGTCTGCATCCCGTACTGCGACGTGCCCTGCGCGATCGCGCCGTGGATCAGGTGCGTCTTCTCCTTGTCCATGATGGCGTCGCGGATGAACGCGGTGCTGATCAGGACCTCCACCGCCGGGACGCGCCCCTTGTTGTCCGACTTCGGGATCAGGCGCTGCGAGATCACCGCCTTGAGCACGCTTGCGATCTGGATGCGGACCTGCTTCTGCTGGTGCGGCGGAAACACGGCGATGATGCGGTTGATCGTTTCCGTGGCGTCGAGCGTGTGCAGCGTCGAGAACACGAGGTGGCCGGTTTCCGCGGCGAGGAGCGCCGTTTCGATCGTCTCGAAGTCGCGCATCTCGCCGACGAGGATGACGTCCGGATCCTGGCGCAGCGCGCTGCGGAGCGACCCCGAGAACGACTGGGTGTCGACGCCGATCTCGCGCTGGTTGATGAGCGATCGGTTGTCGCGGTGGAGGTACTCGATCGGGTCCTCGACCGTCATGATGTGCGCGGTGCGCGTCGTGTTGATCTCGTCGATCATCGCGGCCAGCGTCGTGCTCTTGCCGCAGCCCGTCGTGCCGGTGACGAGCACGAGGCCCCGCTCTTCCGCGGCGATCCTCTTCAGGACATTCGGCAGCGCGAGCTCGTCGATCGTCGCCACCCGCATCGGGATGACCCGGAAGATCATGCCGATCATTCCGCGCTGCTGGAATGTATTGCAGCGGAAGCGGCCGAGGCCAGCCACGCTGTAGGCGAGGTCGACCTCGCGCTGTTCCTTGAACTTCTCGCGGTGGCTCGCCGGCAGCACGGAGGCCGCGATGGCGACCATGTCGTCGTGGTCGAGGCGCTTTTCCTCCGTGGCGGGGGTCAGCGTGCCGCGGACCCGCATCATGGGGTAGCTGCCGGCCTTCAGGTGAAGATCCGAGGCCCCGCTCTCGACCGCGATTTTCAGGAGATCGTTGACGAGCATCGGTGTCTTTATCGGGTCTTTCCCGCTCCGGATGTAGCGGCGGCCGGGCTGCTCACGGGCTGCAGCCATCCATGTGTATCCGGCGCTTCTCCCTTGACGATCGTGAGGAAACGCTGCTGAAGGGCTTCGGTCACCGGGCCGCGCCGGCCTCGACCGACCTTGATGCGGTCAACCGACCGGATCGGCGTGACCTCCACCGCGGTTCCGACGAAGAACACCTCGTCCGCGATGTACAGCGTTTCGCGCGGGAGCGTCTGTTCCCGCACCTCGAAGCCGAGGTCGTGGGCGATGGTGATGACCGAGTCGCGAGTGATGCCCCACAGCACCGAGTTCCCGACGGGCGGCGTGTGGATGACGCCGTCCCGGACGATGAACACGTTCTGGCCGCTGCCTTCGCTCAGGTTGCCGTACGTATCGAGGGCGATCCCTTCGGCGTACCCGTCAGCCATCGCCTCCATCTTGACCAGCTGCGCGTTGGCGTAGTTCGCGACGCACTTGGCCATCGCCGGTGTCGTGTTCGGCGCGTTGCGCGCCCACGTCGAGATCTTGACGTCGAGCCCTTCCTCGATCGCTTCCTTCGTGAAGTAGGCGCCCCACTCCCACAGCATGATGGCCACGTCGACCGGGCAGGGGTTCGGATTCACGCCGAGCGAGTCGTAGCCGCGGTAGATCAGCGGGCGGATATAGCACGCGCGGAACGTGTTCACCTGGATCAGCTCGTTGATCGCGTCGGTGATCTGCTGCTGGTCGTACGGCGGATTCATCCGGTAAATACGCGCGGAATCGAACAGGCGGCGGATGTGCGCATCGAGGCGGAAGCAGGCCGGCCCCCGGACCGTGTCGTAGCACCGCGCGCCCTCGAAGACGCCGCTGCCGTAGTGGACGATGTGCGAGGCGACGTGGATCTTGGCGTCGTTCCAGTCCACGAGCGACCCGTTCATCCAGATCTTGCCGGTCCCGGGAAAAGCCATCTGCCTGCTCCTTTACTCGATCTTATCAGCCGTAGGGCGGGTCCGGTCGTCTTTGCTCACCGGACCCGCCCCACGTACGAATGTCACAGGGACAAAAGGGGCGGGTCGGGCGGATGCGACGTGTACGCCCGGACCCGCTCTACTGGGATTCGCCACAGAACGGGCACTTTGCCGTGCGGGCCTGGAGCGGCTTGCGGCAGTGCCAGCAGAAGCTCGGTTGCGGCGTTTCGCGCGCGCGAAGGCGCGACTGGATCTCGGCAACATCTGCTTCCGGCTGTGCCGCGGCGGCGGTGGGTCTGCGCGAGACGGTCGTGCCTGTGAGCAGGTCGTTCAGCAGGTCGGACGCGCGCTGGTAGCGCTGCGCGATCTCCGGCGCGAGCGCCTTCAGCACGATGTCGTTGATCGCCTTCGGAATCCTGCTGTTCTTCACGCGCGGCGGCGTCACGAGCTCGCCGCGCATCAGCTTCTCGATGTCCGCCGGCGCCGGCGTCGCGTACGGCAGCTCCCCGGTCAGCATCTGGTACATCGTCACGCCGACGGAGTAGACGTCGCTGGCGAACACGGCCTTGCCGTGGAACTGCTCGGGCGCCATGTAGGAAGGGCTGCCGATCACCGTCGTCCCGTGCGCGGCGATCTCGAGGAAGCGCGACGTCCCGAAGTCGGTCACCTTCACCTGGCCCGAATCGGACACGAGCATGTTGCCGGGCCGCAGGTCGCGATGCAGCACGCCGACGCGGTGGGCATGATCGACGGCGTTGCAGATCTGGCAGGAGAAGTCGAGCGCGCGCGAGAGATCCAGCGCGCCGTCGCGCAGGATGATGTGCTCCAGCGTCTCGCCCGTGACGTACTCCATCACGATGAAGAAGACGCCGTCCTGCTTCTCCGCGGTGAGCACGGTGACGATGTTCGGGTGGTTGAGGGAGGCGAGGAGCCGCGGCTCCTTCAGCATGTCGGTGAAGTCGAGGTTCTGCTTGTGGGGAACCTTGATGGCGACCTTCTTGTCGATCCACGTGTCTTCAGCGAGGAAGACGCTCCCGAAGCCGCCGCTGCCGAGGGAAGACAGGATGCGGTACTTCCCGATGGTCTGGCCTTTCAGAAACATTTGTTGCGGTGCGAGGGAGTATAGCAGTCGGTGCGAGGGGTGCGAGGGGTGCG
>JAHFUO010000142.1 GCA_023265015.1 Acidobacteriota bacterium
ACGGTCGCGCGCTTGCCGCGGCGCTGGTCGACCTGGGCTTTGCGCTCACGCCAGATCAGGCGGCAGACATCGAGCGGGGGAAGGATTTCGCGCAGTTGAAGAACGGCCCGTACGATCTCGTGCTCGTGTTCGCGCCCGACGGCATCGCCCGGTTCGAGGATGCATGGGCCCGGCGCGTGGACGTGGAGGGCTTTCCTGTGTGCCACCTCGATGACATCATCGCGAGCAAGACTGCAGCCAACCGCGTACGGGATCGCGAGTCGCTTCCGCGCCTGCGGGCATTCCGGGAATATTGGGAGACGAGACGACGAGCTCAAGAGTAACGACAGAAGGGACGTTAATTGCTCATCGCGTCGAGCGCGCGGACGCCGGAGCGCATCCCGATCAACCACGTGGCCACGCTGATGACCGCCGCGACCAGGAACGACACGGCCATCATGCCCTCGCGGACCGGGCCGAGCGGCATGCGCCGAAGCTGGTAAATCAGGTACGTCGTCGACGGCCAGCCGATCAGGACGATCATGACGATGATCAGCATGACGGCGACAATCATGAACGCCACGCCGCCGTACGAGCCGGCCACCTGGCTCGGGTTCTCCGCGGTGAAGCGCGGGTAACGCGCCCCGAGGCCGGTGGCGAGCCCCACCAGCGCGAAGCTCAAAAACACGATCGCGCAGGCGGAGACGATCTTGAGAAACGGATCGACGCCGAGCAGCTCGTTGGCCGCGATCGTGAGGCTTTCGGTCAGGACGAGGATGGGCACGAGGCCGGTCCAGAACTTCGACCAGAGAAAGTCGCGCAGCGAGATCGGCGACGTGCGGATGATCCAGAACGCCGCGCCTTCCGCCGACACGGCGGGAAACACGAACCGCACGGCCACGGTGGCCATCACGAAGCCCGCCATGCCGAGGTTCACGAACGCATAGATGTTCTTGATGAACCCGCTCATGTACGGGATGCGCTGCAGGTCGAGGACACGGAAGTTGTACAGGTAGATGAGGACCAGCGCGAGGAGCAGCAGCAGCTGCGACCACTGGCTCACGTCGCGCAGGAAGATTTTCAGGTCCTTGACCAGGAGCTGACGCCGCACGGCCGACAGGGGCAGCATCCCGGCGATGACATCGAGGCTGCGAAAGCGAGTGAAGCGCGCCTTGGGCGCCTCCTGCGACCGGCTGTAGCCGGAGAAATGCCATCGCTCGTCGGCAGCCCGCAGCGCCACGCTGAAGGCGAGCGCCGTCGTCCAGAGCGCGCCGGCGTGGACGACATCCCAGCTTCCCTTCAGGCTCGCGAACAGCAGCTCGCCGGCCCAGAACGACGGCAGCAGGGGCGTCACCGGCGACTGCAGCGTGCTGAAAAATCCTGTCACGTCGGGCAACGACTCTGCGCCAAGCAGTTGCTCGGGCCGGATCACACGCAGCAGGATGACGATGCTGCCCGCGAAGAGGAGGCCCATGAGCATCAGCAGGTCGCGCGCCCGGCGCGCGGGAAACACGTTGACAAGAAGCAGCGTGCACGCGGTCCCGATGGCGACCGGGATCACCGCGAACGGCACGATGGCCATGACGGCCGAGAGATAGAAACTGGCCGGCGCGCATCGTGCGACCCCGACGCCCATCAGCGCCGGCGCCAGGAACACCACGACCATCCACGATGACTGTGCCACCGTCCGCGCGAACCGCGCGTAGAACAGGCGCCGCGCGGCAACGGGCGCCGTCAGCAGCAGACGCAGATCCTCGGACAGGAAGAACGTCGAGAGCGCCGTCACGATGCCGCTGAAGGTGAGGAAGGCGAGGAACGTCAGGAACAGCCACGACAAGCCGAGCCGGAGCAGGTAGTCGCCAAGCTCGTCGTAGTCCGACAGCTGCCACGTGAGCCAGAACGCGCCCCAGAACAACGCCGCGAACACCACGAGGCCGACGCCGCCGAAGAGCGCCGCGCGCACGAGGTCGCCGGGCTCGCGGCGCCGCGCGCGGTTGCGCGACGACCAGAGGTGCGGCAGCAGCAGATACGGAAACGCGCGTCTCATACGACTTCGTCGATCTCCTGCAGCGCGCTGCCGCCCGTCAATTTCAGGAAGACCGACGTGAGATGGTCGTCGCCGCCGCCGGCCATGCGCCGCACGTCATCCACCGTGCCCTGCGCGATGATCTTCCCCTTCAGGATGATGCTGATGCGGTGACACATCTCCTGCGCGACTTCGAGCGTGTGGGTGCTCATGAGGATCGCCACGCCGTGCCCGCTCATCCGGCGGAAGACATCCTTGATGAGGCGCGCGCCGCGTGGATCGAGGCCGACCATCGGCTCGTCGACCGCAACCGCCTGCGGCCGGTGGAGAAACGCCGCGCACATGACCAGGCGCTGCTTCATGCCGTGCGAGAAGCTTTCGACCAGCTCGTCCTCCCAGCGGCGCAGCTCGAACAGGTCGAGCATCTCGTGCACGCGCCCGGCGACGAGGCCGTTGCCATCCATGCCGTAGAGACCGGCGTGGAAGCGGAGGAACTCCCCCGCTGTCAGCTTCTCGTAGATGAATGGGCGGTCCGGAATGAATCCAAGCGAGGCCTTCGCGAGCTCGGGCTCCGTGGCCACGTCGTGGCCGTTGACCTCGACGCGTCCCGACGTCGGCTTCAGCAGCCCCGCGATCATCCGCAGCGTTGTCGTCTTTCCGGCGCCGTTCGGGCCGAGGAAGCCGTGAATCTCACCCGGTTTGACGTCGAGGCTGATGCCGTCGACCGCGGTGAACGCGCCGTACTGCTTGACGAGATCGTGGATGGCAATCATCGGCTTGTCCCGAGCGGAGTCGAGGGGCGTGAGGGGCTCGCCCAGCACATGTTCGCCTGGGGTCGCGGAAGATCGATGGAGATGGGAGAAAGGTCGCTGACCTGCCGCCCGATGAGGATGGGCGTCGCGTTCTCGGCCAGCTTCATGTCGAGCACGGTCATCTTCACGTGGCCGATCAGCGGCAGGATCGCCGCCTGCTTGTCGAGTCCGCCGCGAGCCAGCCGCAGGTGCGTCGCGTCGGCTGGAAACTCATTGAGCGTGGGGTCGACCGGCAGCCAGAGACCGCGGCCCGATCCCTCGTCGATGTACACCTCGGGCCACGCGTGGTAGTAGAACGCGCCGGTGATGCCGCGCACGTACGTAAGCCCGACCGCGATCCGCGCCGGGATGCCGATCGACCGCGCCATCGCGACGTACAGCGCCGTGTGCTCGTTGCAGTCGCCGACCTTGGTCCGGAGCACCTGCAGCGCCGACGGCAGGCTCACCGTGGGCTTCTTCTCGAGCAGCGCGTTCACGTAGCGCGTGAGCCGCTCGGCGCGCGCGCGGACACCGGCGACGCCGCGGACCGCCTTCTCGGCTTCTTCGCGAATCTCCGGCGCGTCGCTCTCGATGAACGCTTCGGGCTTCAGGTACTGGTCGATGTCGGGATCGGCGGGGCCGGGCCGCAGATCCTGCGTATCGCTGAGCTCGATCGTCGATCCGCTGATCGTCTGCCCCACGCCCTGCAGATCCGCGTTCGTGAGATCCGCGCCGTCGAGCTGAAGCCGCAGGAGACGAACGTCGCGCGGCTCATCGATGCGCTGCCGCATGGCCGGCACGACGGCCGCCGCCTCGAGCAGATCCGTCTGCACGCGCCCTGGCACCGCCAGCGACTGCGCGCGGTCCGACGATTCGCGCACCGTCATGAGCCCCATGGGACTCTCTTCGCGGACGACGTCGCCCGTGTCGGTGATCCATGACGTCGTGCGAATGCCCTGGTATGCCATCTCGACCCGGAACGCGGGAATCGGCCGCTCGCCGGTGTTGCGGACGATTTCGCGATTGCGGATCTCGACGATGACCGGCGCGTTGCGGAGGGTGGCGGGATCGAAGATCGTCCATTGCTGCCGCGTGCCGGCGGTGAGATGCCCGCCCGCGAGCAGCCTCGAGAAGTTGAGCGAGAGCACGGGCGCTTCCGGCAGATCGCGCGCCTCGGAGCGCGTGCGACCCGCGGACGTGATGCCGATGTAGAGACGCACGCGGCCGTTGCCGCCCGCGATCGGCTCCACGCGCCCCCGCACCTGGATCGCGCCGGTGCCCGGGTCGAGCGAGAACTCGAACGAGCGCAGCGCGAAGCTCGCATCGACGCGCGCGGCCGTGTGCAGCGCCGCCGCCGTCGCCGCCCCCATCAACGACATCTGCAGGCGTCCATCCTCCTGCAGCTCGAACCCATCGGCGGTGGGGACCGTCTGGCTGACGGTGAACCCGACCTTGTCGCCGCGGTAGTACACGCCGCGCCACGTCGCATTCGATCCGTAACGCGCGAGATCGGTCGCCAGGTTGGAAGAGGCGGCCTGCACGTACGACCGGTTGACGAGCGCCGCCATCGAGACGGCCCAGGCCACCAGGATCAGGATTGACATCGGCCGCGTCACGGAGCGCGGCAGCGGCTTGAAGATGGTCATGCGCCGGGTAGAGTCCCCGACGGTTTATCGGCGGTTTGAGCCGTTTAAACCAGTTCTCGGGTTGCTCCGGTGCTCGGGTGCTCAGGTTCTGGTTCGCAGGTGCTCGGGTTCAAGGTGCTCGGGTCGTTCACCGGTTCATTGTTCGCTGGCAGAGCCGTCAGAGCCTTCCGGTGAACCAGGATCCCGCGAACCCGGGCACCGGAACCCGAGCGCCAGAGCACGCGAGCAACCTGAGAACCCATTAGCGTAGCGCCCACGCCAGGAATCGCTCCGTGTAGAACAGCGACATCTGGCCGCTCAGTCCGTTGGGAAGCGCGTCGAATGCATGCTCGGCCCACGGGATCTCGAGCAGCACGGAGATCGCGCCGGCCTGCTGAAGGCGTTCGTGCAGTTCGCTGCCGAACCGTGCTTCCACGACATGATCGCGCGCGCCGTAGATCAGAAGCGTCGGCGGCACGCGCCGATCGGCGTACGTGACGGGCGACGCGTCCCGATACTGCACCGGCACGCCGTCCGGCGTGCCCCCAAGATACGTTTCGAGGATCCGCCTGACGTCGAGCGGATCGG
>JAHFUO010000002.1:0-54012 GCA_023265015.1 Acidobacteriota bacterium
GCCAGCGTTCCCGTCGCGGTTGGCGCGGGCGACGTTGAAGGCCACACCGACGAGGAGTTCGAAGACGAGTCGCCGGCCGCGGCGACGGAGTCGATCCAGGAAGAACCGGTTGCACGGCAGGCGGAGGCCGACGTGCCGCTCGACCATCGGCTCCCGGAGCCGGCACATCACGAAGAGACGCCGCCCTCGCCAGCGCCGCCTCGCGTAGATTCTGACCCCGGCACTCCCGAACAGGGATGACCCGTCGACGAGCGCAGGGTCATTCCGTCCTTCGGCAAGCGCAGGACGCCCTGAGTTCATCGAAGGGCGAGCCACGTCGAGGAATGAAACTGGCGATCGTGGTGCAGCGATACGGCGCCGACATCAACGGCGGCGCGGAGCTGCACGCCCGATACATCGCCGAGCGGCTTGCACCCCACGCCGACGTCCGGGTGCTCACGACGTGCGCACGCGATTACGTGACATGGCGCAACGATCTGCCTCCCGGTCCCGACACGATCAATGGCGTCGCGGTCGAACGCTTTCCGGTTGTGCGCGAGCGCGACGAGCTCGACTTCGGCAGACGCTCGACGCACGTGTTTACGCGGCGCCACTCCCTGAATGACGAGCTCGAATGGCTGGACAGCGAAGGACCCGCAAGCCCGGAGCTCGTCCGTCGCCTGACGGCCCGGCCGGATGAATTCGACTTCGTCGTGCTGTTCAGCGCGCGGTACTACCACGCCTTCCACGGCGCGCGGGCGCTTCCGGACCGCGCCGTGCTCGTGCCAACGGCCGAGCGGGACCCGGCGCTCGGCCTCGCGTTGTTCGGGCCGATCTTTCGCGGGGTGCGCGCGATCATGTACAACTCGTGCGAGGAACGAGCGTTGATCAACGGGGTGTCATCGAACGAGCGGGTGCCTGGCGTGATTGTCGGAGTCGGGTCCGAGATCCCGGACACCGTGGATGCCGGGCGCGCGCGGCAGAAGTTCGCCCTGGACGAGCCGTACGTGATCTACGTCGGGCGCATCGACACCAACAAGGGGTGTGCCGAGCTGTTCGATTTCTTCATACGGTATGTCGACGGCCATCCGTGGCCGCCGACCCTCGTGTTGATTGGCACGCCGGTGCTCGCGATCCCCGCTCACCCGCGCATCAAGCACCTGGGGTTCGTCGACGACCAGGACAAGTTCGATGCGATCGCAGGTGCCACGGCGCTTGTCATGCCGTCGTACTATGAAAGCTTGTCGATGGTGGCGCTCGAGGCGTGGGCACTGGGAACGCCGGTCATCGCGAATGCCAGGTGCGACGTGCTGCTCGGACAGTGCCTGCGCAGCAACGCCGGGCTGTATTACGCGAACGACGCGGAGTTTGCCGGTGTGCTCGACACGATACTGGGCGATCGCGCGCTGGCTGCCGTGCTCGGCCGCAACGGCCGCGACTATTTCCAGCGCCATTACAGCTGGCCGGTCATCGAACGAAAATATCTCGACATGTTCGCGTATCTCTCGTCGACGACCCCGGCGCTCCGCATGGAGCGGCTTCCCGGGTGGCTCTCACGGCGGCAGCGGACGCTGCGCCCGGCGGCCGACGTGGTCGACCGGCTGCCAGTCGGCCCGGTCGTCGACGGAACAACGCCGCAGGGGGCGACCGCGTGAAACTCGCGTTTGTGACACCGCGCTACGGCGGCGAGATCGCCATCGGCGCCGAACACGCGTGCCGCCTGCTCGCCGAGCAGCTCAGCGAGCGCCACGACGTGGAGGTCTTCACGACGTGCGCCCGGGACCCGCGCACGTGGAAGAACGAGTACGGAGAGGGCGCCGATCGAGTGCGCGGCGTCCTGGTCCGCCGCTTCTCCGTCAACCAGCCGCACGACGCGGCCGGCTTCCAGCATTTCTCGGAGCGCATCCTGGCCGCGCCGCGCTCCCGTGCCGAAGAAATGGAATGGGTGCGGCGGCTCGGGCCCACCGCCCCTGGTCTCGTCGAGCACTTGAAGCGCCAGCACCGCTCGTACGACGCGCTTGTGTTCTTCTCCCTCTTTCATGCGACGACGGTGCAGGGCCTGGCGGTCGCACCGGAGCGCAGCATCCTGTTTCCCTACGTGCGCCTCAACCCCGTGCTGCGCTTTGCGCTCTGGACCGATGTGGTCTCGTCGGCGCGGGCACGCGGCCTCGTCTCGAACGCCGAGCGAAAGCTCATTCGTGCCTTTCTCAGGGTGACCTCGGGCCATGAAGAGCTCGTCGGGGTCGGGGTCGAGCCTTCTCAGCGACAGGCCTATCCGCGGCATCAGCAGGATCCTGCCGACGATGCCGTCGGCGATGACGACGCTGCGCCGCCGGAGGCGTCGGAGACGCCCGAAGATGATTTCACCGATCGGGGCATTCCATTTCGCCGCCGTCATCGTCTGTACGGTCCGATCGCGCTCTATAGCGGCCGTGTGGAATCCGACAACGGGTGCGAAGAGATGCTCGAGTATTTCGACAGTTACGCGGCGGCAGACGGCGCTATGTCGCTCGTGCTGATGGGCGCGAAGATGATGCGCGTCCCCGAGGAACCCTATCTACGGCATGCAGGCATGCTTCCCGATCGCGAACGCATGATCGCGTACGAAGCTGCGGATGTGACGCTCGCCCCGGGATCCGACGATCTGCTGGCGCAGTCGGTCCTCGAGAGCTTCGCTGTCGGCACGCCGGTGCTGGCGAGCGCGCGCAACGACGCGGCCGTCGAGCATTGCCGCCGCGGGACCGGCGGGCTCTACTACGCCAACCGCGAGGAGTTCGTGGAGGGACTGCGCCTGCTGATGACCAGGCCAAAGCTGCGCGAACAACTGGGCGAGAGCGGCCGGCAGTACGTGCGCCAGTACTACACGTGGGACGCGGTGCTGGGACGTTTCGACCGGCTGGTGACCGCCGTCAAGGGCAGGTAATCACTCGCGCGTCAACTCCGGCGTCGAGGCTGTGTGACGCGCCTTCGATGACCCGCCGCCTTCCTCGTCGCCGCCGCCGCCTTTCCTGCCGCGGCGAACGCCAATCTCGTAGCGCTTGATCATCTCGTTCAGCGTCGTCGGTTTGATGCCGAGGAGCTCGGCGGCCCGCTTCTGAACGCCTCCGGCCGCCTCCAGCGTCGATTCGATCAGGCGCTTCTCCACGTTCGTGATCACGTCCTTGAACGAGATGCCTTCGGGCGGCACGACGAACTTCGGAATCTGGAACGCCGGCGCGGTGCGCACGTGGTCGGGTATCAGGTCGGTGCCGATGCGCGACCCCGACGTGAGGACCACGGCGCGCTCGATGACGTTCTCGAGCTCGCGCACGTTGCCGGGCCAGTGGTACTCCGTCAGCAGGTCGAGCGCCTCGGGCGTGAGCTCGAGCGCCGGCTTGCTGTTTTCCTGTCCGTATTTCTGGAGGAAATGGTGCGCGAGGACCGGGATGTCGTCCTTCCGTTGCCGCAGCGGCGGCAGGAAGATATTGATGACGTGCAGCCGGTAGTACAGGTCTTCCCGGAACCGGCCCGCTTCCACCATCTGCTTCAGATCGCAGTTGGTCGCGGCGATGATGCGCACGTCGACCTTGATCGTCTCCATCCCGCCGAGACGCATGAACTCGCGCTCCTGGATCACGCGCAGGAGCTTGCCCTGGGTTTCAACCGGGATATTCCCGATCTCGTCGAAGAAGATCGTCCCCTTGTCCGCCATGTCGCAGAGACCCTTCTTCGGGTACACCGCGCCGGTGAACGCGCCTTTGACGTGACCGAACAGCGTCGACTCGAGCAGCTCCGGCGGAAGGTTGCCCGAGTTGACCGTGACGAACGCGCGGTCGGGACGCGACGAGTGGGTGTGGATCGCGCGGGCGACCAGCTCCTTGCCGGTGCCGCTCTCGCCGGTGATCAGGATCGTCGAGCGGCTGGGCGCCGCCTGGATGATCAAGTCGAACACCTGCTTCATCTTCGGGCTGTGCCCGATGATGCCGGCGAACGTGTGCGCCTGCGCCTGCAGGTTCTGCCGGAGCGCGGTGTTCTCCGCCATCAGCTGCCGGCGCTCCACGGCGTTGCGGACCACGACGAGGACCTCGTCGTTCTTGAACGGCTTCGTGATGTAGTCGAACGCGCCGCGCTTCATCGCCGCGATCGCGTTCTCGACCGACGCGAAGGCGGTGATCATCAGCACGGGCAGCTCGTCGTCGATCTTCTTCAGCTCCTGGAGCGCTGCCATGCCGTCCATGCCTGGCATCATGACGTCCACGATGGCGGCGTCGAACGGCACCGACTTCGCGAACTCGATCCCTTCAGCGCCGCTGGCGGCCAGGCGAACGGCATACCCCTCCCGCGTCAGGAGCGTCTCGAGGATCTCACGCATGATTTCTTCGTCGTCGATGACGAGGATGGAGCCCTGGCGAGGCATTCAGTCGAGCCCCGGGCTCACTGCGCGGCCCGCGCGAGGCGCGCGGCGGGCGTCAGTGGAAAACGAACCGTGAAGCGCGTGCCCTGGCCGATGGTGCTGTCGCAGTCGATCGATCCGTCGTGCTCGCGAACGATGCCGTAGGTAATCGACAGCCCGAGGCCCGTGCCCCGGCCGATCGCCTTCGTCGTGAAGAACGGATCGTAGATGCGCGCGAGGTACTCGCTTGGAATGCCGGAGCCCGTGTCGGAGACTTCGACGACGGCCTGACCGTTGTCGAGGCGAGTGGCAATCGACAACCACCCGCCCTTCGGCATCGCGTCCTTGGCGTTCAGGAAGAGGTTGAGAAACACCTGCTGGAGCTTTTGTTCCACGCCCAGCACGCTGATCGCCTCATCGCTCAACTCGCGGCGGACCTTCACGCGCTGCAGCTCGAACTGGTGTTCGAGCAACGACAGCACGTCGTTGATCACCGTGTTGATGTCGACGGCCGCGACGTCGGTCGCCGCCGACGCGCCCGGCCGCGAGAGGTTCAGGAGCCCGTTGACGATTTTCGCCGCGCGGAATGTCTGGCGCTCGATCTTCTCGAGCACGCGCGTGCGCGGATCCTGCGGGTCGGCGCCCTCGAGCAGCATCTGCGTGAAGCTCGAGATGCCCGTCAGCGGGGTGTTCACTTCGTGGGCAACACCGGCGGCCAGGAGACCAATGGATGCCATCTTCTCGGAGATCTGAAGCTGCTCCTCGAGCTGCACGCGTCGCGTGACGTCTTCGATGATGACGACCGTGCCGACCGTCGTGATGCCGCTTTCATCGGCCGCCCGAAGTGGAACGACCGCGGCGTTCACCGTCAGCGACCCCTCGCGTTCTCCCCGCTGGGCAAGCTGCAGCCGCGAGAGCGTCGCGCCCTTCGGCGTGTCGCGCCGCGCCGCTCGAAGCGCTTCGACGAACTGCAAATCGAACACCTCGTCCAGGCCGCGGCCGGTCGCATCGCCCTTCGACACGCCGTATAACTGCTCGAGCGCGGGGTTCCAGCGAACAACCCGATCGTTCAGGTCGAGCACGAGCAGGCCGTCGTCGAGCGATTCGAGAATGTTTTCGTTGAACGCGCGCATGCGATCGAGCTCCAGCGCCTTGACGTGGAGCTGGCGATACAGCCGCGCGTTTTCGAGCGCGGTCGCGATCTGTCCCGCGACCGCGACGAGCAGGCCCATGTCTTCGCTGTTGAGCGGCTCGCCGGTGCCCTTGCGGCCGACGGCCAGCACCGCGATCGATCCTTCCTTCGCCATGCACGGGACGAAGTAGTACAGACCGGTGTCGCGCCAGGATTCGATCTCCTCCGCCGCGAACCGGCTGACCGCAATCGGATCGTCGAGCGCGACGATGTGACCTGCCTCGAGACGCCTGCCGATGCCGGAGAGCTTCGGCAGCGCGGGCGGATGGCTGTCTCCGAACCCCGACGCTCGAACCGATCCGTAGTACGGCGCCGCCTCATCCTCGAGCATCAGCGCCATGCGGTCGACGAGCAGCGTTTCGACCACGCGCGACACCAGGCGCTCCGATAACCGGTGGAGATCGAGATCGCTGTTGAGATCGCGCGCGAAGCCGACGAGCGCCCGCCGGTAGTCATACCGATCGCGATAGAAGGCGCGATCGAGCGCGTTCTGGACCGCGCTCTTCACGGGCGGCGCGAGCAGTAACGCGACCAGCGTGGCCAGGAACGCGATGATCCAGTTGTGCTGGTTGTCGCCCTTCAGCCACATGCGCTGGACGCCCTGCAGCAGCGCCGCATAGATTGCCACGATCGCCGCGAGCGCCGCAGCGTAGACGAGCGCCCGCTTCACGATCACCTCGATGTCCATCAGGCGGTAGCGGACGATGGCCGACGCGTACGCAAGCGGAATCAGGCCGAGTGGAATCGCTGAAAGCTGCATCGGGACCGATGGATCCACGCCGAAGGCGTACGGCAGCGCGTAGCCGAGCGCGAAGGGACCCGCCCCGAGCGCCGTGCCCCATGCGATCCAGCGAAGCTGCCGCCGGCCAGTGATCGACCGCACCCCGGTCAGCGCCCGCGTGAGCGCGGCCAGGCCGGCGATCAGGCAGACCGCGAGGTACAGGAACTCGACGCGTTCGAGCGCTTCGAGCACGCGCATGAAGCCGCCGGTGTCAGCCGCGCCGCGCGCCAGCGCCGTCACGTGCGCAATGCCAAGCACCGCCGCCGGTACGTACACCAGCGGAAGAAGCACGCGCCCCACGGCGCCCGACGTCCAGCGCCGAGCCCGCTCGGGGAAGACCAGCGTGAAGTGCAGGAAGAGCGGCGGAAGCACGAGCATCGAGACTGCGTCGGCCCAGTAAAAGATCCAGTCCAGGCGATCGAGGCGTCCGCTGAACGAGAACGTGAAGACCCCGAAGAAGGCGACCGACAGCCAGAAGAAATGCAGCGTCGCGGGATCGCGCGGACGGCGCATGCGCACCGCGCCGCCAACCAGCAACGTGAAAATGCCCACCGCGGCGAGCAGGAAGTACAGCCCGCGGGGGCCGCTCGGCACGGGCGCGATGCGCACGTCGACCACTTCACGCGTGCCGAGTCGCAGGAGCGTGTAGCGGACGGTCTCGCCCGCGTTGGTCGTGTGCAGCATCTGCACAACGTCGGAGACCTGCTGGACGGGACGGTCATCGATAGCCAGGAGCAGGTCGCCGCGCTTCAATCCAACGGCAGCGGCCGGCGTGCCTGCGGCAATGTCCGCCGCGACGACGCCTTCGGGCTGCGTCATCCAGAAGACGCCATCTTCGACCTCGCGCCACGTGGCGCGCTCCGAGATGTTGGCGATCCCGAGACACAGCAGCCCGGACACGACGAGAACCGGAAGGGCGGGCCCTCCCCATCGCGTCCACGCGCGTGACTCGTCCGACCTTCGTCGAGCGTCTCTCATCTTTCGAGGTGCCGCGCCGGAAGCGCCCCGGACGGTGGGTGGCTGGGGAGCAAACGACATACCACGAACGCCACCGGTGCGCTGGTCGTAACTCACTGGAAATCAGTTGTTTAACGAAGATAAAGGATATCAGAACCCGCTGTGATCCAACGAGGGGGAACAGCCATCCAATCGAATGGACAGGAAAAGTCGCCCCGAAAACGAGGTTAGAAGCGGACGGTGACGCCGCCGACGACGTGCTTGGGGGGCCGGACGACCTGCAGCTCGTCGTACACCGAGGCGTCGAGCAGGTCTTCGTGGAAGAGATTCCGGACCGCGACGATCATCTCCCACTGGGCGCTCGTGAAGTTCAAAAAGGGCAGCGCCTGGCTGACCTGCACGTCGAACCGCGTGCCGAATTGCGGCCGTGGCGTGGTGGCGTCGGCACCCGCGAAGCCTGAATTGACCTTGTAGATGACGAACACCCGCGTGTCGACGCCGGGGACTTCGCTTTCGACCGACGTCGTGAGATCGCGCAGCTGCTCGAACTGCCGGCGGACGACTGACGGCATGACGCGCGCAAGCATCGTGGATGACGCCGACGGCCGGAGCCAGTTCGCGTCAGCTTGTGTGTAGTCCATGGACGCCTTGATGCCGTCGGCGACCGTTCGACTGAGGCTGACGCCCCAGCCGCGAATGTCGACGTCGCCGCTATTCCCCACGTAATAGTGGCCGAGGCTTGCGCCGGCAGTATTCGGGAGCGATACGCCAAACATCGTCACCAGCTGATCGCTGACCTGCTGGCGGAACGTGCGGAAACCCGCGAGGACGTTGCCGGCGAGCGGCTGTTCGACGGCGACCTCTACGTGGTCGATCATCTCGGGACGGAAACCGAGCCGCGGCGAGGCCGGCGAGAAGGTGCGCCCCGGCGGGAGCCACATCCCGCTTGACGGCGGCAGGAATTCCTCGGCGCCAGGCGCAAGCTCGCGGTGCGAGATCGCGCCGCGCAGTCGCAGCGACGCGTCGCCGAACGGATTCACGATGACGCTCGCCTTCGGGCTGAGAAGGGTTTCGTGGGTGAGGTAGTCGTACCGCGCGTAGCGCGCGCCGTAACTGACGTTGAGCCTGGGCGCAAGCGTCCAGGTGTCGTAGGCGTACATCTCGCCGGCGTTGCGGCGGCCGTCGGCCATCGCGGCCAGCGCATCGGCGTTTCCGCCGAGGTAGCGCTGCATGGCGTACGACATGCCCGCCTGGTACTGATGCGACGCGCCTGCGGGATGCCACTCGTACGAGCCGGCCACAATCCACGATGACAGGTCACCCTGCGTCGAGCCGCCGCGCACGTCCCACTTGCCGTTCGCAGTGGGAGCGGTCAGCGACACGAACGCGACGCTGCGGGGCGCACCGCCCTGCACCGAGAAGAGCTCCTGCGGCCGATCGAACGAGGTGCTCGTCAACAGGTTGATCTGACCGTTGAGCGGCAGGTCTGCGATGAAATCGGACGCGACGCGCACCGGGCTTCCGACCGCCCGGCCGAGTGCCGCAAGGGAATCCTCCATGAATGAGTCGCGGCCGTCTGGCGTCGCGATTGCACCGCCAACGTCCTTCAGCACGCTTCGTCTTAGATGGCGCAGGCGCCACGCGATCTCGCTGTGATTTTCGTTGTCCGTGTCCGCGGCCGCGGTGTCACCGGCATCCGTGGCGCCGACGCCAGCCTGCAGAATCTGCGGCGAATCAGACGCATCCGAACGGCGAGTCAGCGCGATTGAAATATCGCGAGCCGAGGTCGAGATCTGAATAATCCGGGCGCGGGCCGGAACGTAACCCTGCAGATGCGCGCGAACGAGATAGGGGCCGGCGGGCAGATCGCGCAGCGTGAAACGCCCGTTGCGATCGGAGACGGCAAACGCGCTCGTGCCGCCGAGCGCGGAGATCACGGCGCCGGCAAGCGGCTGGCCGTGTTCGTCGAGCACCGTGCCGCGCAGCTCCGCCTGCGTGATGGCGAACACCCGCGTCATGTGCGGCTGGGAAGCGACGGCAGGCGCGAATTGCGCGGACGCCGCGGCAGGACATACCACGACCGCCATGCACACCAGCACCGCCATGGGGCGTTTGGTGAAGAGGCGGACCATTCTGCTCTCCAATCGTCGCGGCGGCCGGGCTGAGTCCGTCCGGCGCCGGTGGGCGCCGGACGAACCTTCCACATCTTATGCCGTTACAAGGCCGCGACCGAGAAATTGACGTTTTGCGTAACAGTCTTTCCCGACGGCTTGTCCGTGATCTTGATCTCCAGCCGGTAGTCTCCCGGCGGGAAGCTCGAGAGGGGCACCTGCAGCGTGCCGGGCAGTGGACCGCTGCTGACCGTGAACGTGGGCGGCAGCGTCTGCGAGTTCAGCCCCTGCGGCTGCGTTTTATTGAAGAACTTCTCGCCATCCGCGGTCTTCTGGTTGAAGCTGTTGTCGATCTGCACGTCGGGTCTGCCGGAGGCGTCGCCGGTCGCGCCGTAGATCCAGTAGATCAGTTCGAGCGTATCGGCCTTCTTGTACTTCGCGTCGCGTGACGGCACGATCTGCATCGGCCCGAAGATGTAGGGGTCTTCTTCGGCGCCGGCCGTCCCCTGGACGGGTTGAATCGCCGTCGCAAGAATGACGCTGCTCGTCGCGAGTTCGGGCCGGTTGAAGTCGGGGACGCTGAGCTCCTTCTTTGCCACGCCGATGGTCGGGTTGAAGTTCTTGTCGACTTTCTCGACAGTCCCCTTGTCTTTCACGGCAAGGTAGACGTTATAGTCGCCGGGCTTCAGCTGCAGGGGCCGTGAGACGGATCCGTCGGGGCCGACCGTCGCGAAATAGACGTTCTCGTACGCGTGCAGCGGCGCGGCATCCTTCCCCTTGTCCTTGTTGTCTTTGTTGTCCTTGCCGGGCGGCGGCGGGGAAGGCGCGTTTTTGTTGTCGACGCGCACGTAGAGCCCCACGGTCGGCGAGGCGAGCTTGCTGCGATCGAGGTGGACGGTGAACGGAATATATGTCGAGCCGTCCTGCGCCCGGATAAAGTGATTGGATTCCCAGATCACCATGGTCTCGGCCGGCACGGCCTGACCCGCGACGATCGTATCGACCGCCCGCACCAGCACCGCGATGTCCAGCTGCTCTGCTTTGCTTCGCTTCTCTTCCTGCTTCTTGTCGGCCGCCTTCTGCGCGAGCAGCGCCGATGATCCGGCAACCACGCTCAGCGCGGCGCAGAGAGCAACGATCCCTCTCATTTTCATAACCTCTCTCCCGAAATTCGACGGGGACGTACCGAAACGGGTGACCCTGTCAGGAAAAACAGCGGAACTCAAACCCGTAGATCATAGGCATCGTCTAGGGCCAAGTCAAACAATCGGCATGTTATTATCGCTGCCCTCCCCGAACGGTATCCGCTGGGCGCCCGAGGCGCGCTGAGGGTCTTGGGGTCGCACCCATGGAACTGGACGATATCCTGGTCATCCTCCTCGCCGGCGGAGTGGGGGAACGCCTGTATCCCCTGACGAAAGATCGCGCGAAACCGGCCGTTTATTTCGGTGGACCGTACCGCATCATCGACTTCACGCTGAGCAACTGCATCAACTCGGGGCTGCGGCGCATCTACATCGCCACCCAGTACAAATCGCTCTCGCTGAACCGGCACATCCGGATGGGATGGAGCATCGTGTCGGAAGAACTCGGCGAGTTCATCGAGATTCTTCCGCCGCAGAAGCGCGTCGGGGAGCACTGGTATCTCGGCACGGCGGATGCCGTCTACCAGAACCTCTATTCCATCGCGCGCGAGACGGCGAGCCACATCATCGTGCTCTCCGGCGACCACGTGTACAAGATGGATTACGCGAAGATGCTCCGGTTCCATCAGGACAAGAACGCCGACGCGACGATCGCCACGATCGAGGTGCCAATCGCCGACGGCCGCCGCTTCGGCATCGTCAGCGTCGACGAATCCGAGCGCGTGACCGGATTCCAGGAGAAGCCGGAACAGCCGGGCACCGCGGCCGGCTGGCCCGAGACGGCGCTCGCCTCGATGGGCATCTACATTTTCCGCGCGGAGGTGCTCGAGCGGGCGCTGGAGGACGACGCCGCACAACCCGACAGTCAGCACGATTTCGGGAAGAACATCATCCCGTTGCTGATCCACGCGGGGCCCGTGTATTCGTACCGGTTCTACGACGAGAACAAGAAGGCGGCGAAGTACTGGCGCGACATCGGGACGCTGGATGCGTACTTCGAGGCCAGCATGGACCTGTGCCGGGTCAACCCCGAGTTCAACCTGTATGACCCGGAGTGGCCGCTGCGGACCCATCAGCCGCAGGCGCCGCCGGCCAAGTTCGTCTTCGCGGCAGAGGGCCGGCGCTGCGGGCAGGCGCTCGATTCCATCATCTCCGGCGGCTGCATCATCTCGGGCAGCCGCGTCATCGGCAGCGTGCTCTGTCCGAACGTGCGCGTCCACAGCTTCTGCGAAATCGAGCAGACGATCCTGATGCCGGGCGTCCGCATCGGGCGTCATGCGCGCGTGCTGCGCGCGATCATCGATCGCGACGTGCTGATTCCGCGCGGGGCGCTCATCGGCTATAACGTCGAGGAGGATCGCCGGCGGCACACGGTCACCGACGGCGGCGTCGTGGTCGTCACGGCGGATGACGAACCGCTGATCGGCCCGATCAGTGAAGAAGCGCTGCGCGCAGAGGCGGAAGCCGACCGCGGCGGCGCCGCGCACGCATGACCGGGGACTCGGGATTCCGGATTCGGGATTCGGGAGCACGAAGGCAGATGCAGATTACGCGCGTCCACGGACGCGAGATCCTGGATTCGCGCGGCAATCCAACAATTGAAGTGGACGTGACGGCCGACACAGCGTTCGGGCGGGCGGCGGTGCCGTCCGGCGCGTCAACGGGAGAACGCGAAGCGCTCGAGCTGCGCGACGGCGACAGGAACCGCTATCTCGGAAAGGGCGTGCGCAAGGCCATCGCGCACGTCAACGGTGAGATCGCGGCATCCCTCACGGGCGCCGACCTCGATCAACGCGCGATCGACCAGAAGCTGATCGCGCTCGACGGTACGGCCACGAAGAGCCGCCTCGGCGCGAATGCGCTGCTCGGCGTGTCGATAGCGGCGGCCAAAGCGGCGGCTGCGGCGTCGGGACGTCCCCTGTATGAGCAGCTCGCGCGCCTCAGCGGACGCGCCGGCGGGACCTACCTGCTGCCGGTGCCGATGATGAACATCCTGAACGGCGGCGTGCACGCCGACAGCAACGTCGACCTGCAGGAGTTCATGGTGATGCCCGTCGGCATGCCCAGCTTTGCGGAAGCGCTTCGCGCCGGCGCCGAAATCTTCCACGCCCTGCGCGCCATTCTCAAGAAAGCCGGGCATTCGACCGGCGTGGGCGACGAAGGTGGCTTCGCGCCGAACCTGACGTCGAATCGCGAGGCGCTCGACGTCGTCCTCGAGGCGATCGCCAAGGCGGGCTACTCGGCCGGGCAGAATGTCTTCATCGCGCTCGACCCCGCCGCGAGCGAGTTGTGGGACGACGGCCATTACGTGTTCGGGAAATCCGGCGAGCCAACCCGCACGCCGGACCAGATGGTCGAGCTGTGGACCGACTGGGTCCGGCAATATCCAATCGTCTCGATCGAGGACGGCATGGCCGAGAGCGATCGGGAGGGATGGAAGGCACTGACGCGCGCGCTCGGCGACCGCGTGCAGCTCGTTGGCGATGACGTGTTCGTCACGAATCCGGCGATTCTGCGGCAAGGGATCGCGGACGGCGTGGCCAACGCGCTCCTGGTGAAGCTGAACCAGATCGGCACGCTCTCCGAGACCCTCGACGCGATCGCGATGGCGCGCCACGCGGGATACGCCACAATCATCTCGCACCGGTCCGGGGAGACCGAAGACAGCACGATCGCGGATCTCGCGGTCGGCACGTCCGCTGGGCAAATCAAGACCGGCTCGGCAAGCCGCAGCGATCGCGTCGCCAAGTACAACCAGTTGCTCCGCATCGAAGAGGAGCTCGGCTCGGCGGCGAAATATGCCGGGCGCTCCGCCATCCGGCACCTTGCGTCCGTGTAACGAACAACACACATGTATCGACTCGTCCTGCTCCGCCACGGCGAAAGCATCTGGAACCAGGAGAACCGGTTCACCGGGTGGACCGACGTCGACCTCACCGAGAAGGGAAGCGAGGAAGCGCGCGAGGCGGGCCGTCTCATGGCCGCGGAGAAATTCGACTTCGACGTCGCGCACACGTCGGTGCTCAAGCGCGCCATCCGCACGCTGTGGATCGCCTGCGACGAGATGGACCTCCTCTGGATCCCGGTGTATCGCTCGTGGCGATTGAACGAGCGGCATTACGGGGCGCTGCAGGGGCTGAACAAGTCGGAAACCGCCGCGCAGCATGGCGAGGCGCAGGTCAAGATCTGGCGCCGCAGCTACGACGTCCCGCCGCCGCCGCTCACGCCCGACGATCCACGGCACCCGTCGCGCGATCGCCGCTACGCATCGCTGTCGCCGCGGGAGCTGCCGCTCACGGAATCACTCAAGGACACCGTCGCGCGATTCCTTCCGTCTTGGCACCAGGCCATCGCGCCCGACATTCTCGCCGGCAAAAAGGTGCTGATCGCCGCGCACGGCAACAGCCTGCGCGCACTGGTGAAGTATCTCGATAACGTGTCCGAAGAAGAGATCGTCGAGCTGAATATCCCCACCGGCATTCCGCTTGTCTACCTGCTCAACGATGACCTGAAACCGCTCCAGAAGTACTACTTGGGCAACCAGGAAGCGGTGCAGCAAGCGATGGCCGCGGTCGCGAACCAGGGGAGAGCGCACACGTAGAAAGGGCCGGAGCGCGTCAGCGCCCCGGCCCTTCGCCCGACTTTCTTTTACTCTACCGGTTCCTTCGCCTCGTCAGCACCGATGCGCAGCGAACGGAGGAATCGCCGGTCGTTCGCCGTCAGCTCGAAAGCTTTACGCCCCGGCAGGAGGCGTGCGGGTGTGGTGATTTTCGTCACCGCCGCTCCGTTGTTGCGATTCACAAAACCAACGACCGCTTCGAGCGTGACTCGCATGTCGAAGCCCGCGTCGCGCGCTTTTGCGCGGCACGCTTCGACCTGCGGATTTTCGGCAACAGCAACGGCGATCGCGTCGGCCAGCTCTTTCGCGAACCGGTTCACGACGTCATCCATACCTGCTCCTCCTTACACTCGCCGCCGGGCCGGGATCCGGGGCGTCTCCCGATCCGAACCTGCCCTACCGGGGAGGTATAGCAGGGATCGAGCGCCAAAGATGTTCATCTGTATGGGTTTAGCCTATGGGAAGGCTGGGGGGCATTCTAGAGGCACTATCGAAGAGTGTCAACAAACGGGCAATTTTCGGCCTGTTTTTGCGCGGCCGAACAGACGACCCGGCTGCCTCCTCGTAAACCGCCACGCTTAACCGCTGACACACAAGGGGTTGGAGTAGAATCGCGAGACACCCCCATGACGAGCGGTCCGACGAACCGTTTCTACCGCATCCCCGCCGATCTGTCAGACACCGACCCCGACACGGACATTGGCCTCCCGGGCGTCTTCCCTTTCACTCGCGGGATCCAGCCGTCCATGTATCGGGGACGGCCGTGGACAATGCGGCAATACGCCGGTTTCGCCGATGCAGGCGAATCGAACCGGCGGTACCAGTACCTCTTGTCTCAGGGCGTCAGCGGCCTGAGCGTCGCCTTCGATCTGCCCACGCAGATTGGCTACGACTCGGATCATCCGCTCGCGGCGGGCGAAGTGGGGCGCGTCGGCGTGGCGATCGATTCGATCGAGGACATGGCCACGCTCTTCGAGGGCATTCCCCTCGACCGCGTGTCGACGTCGATGACGATTAACGCGACGGCGATCATCCTGCTGGCGTTGTACGTGGCGGTCGCGAAGCGGCAAGGCGTCGCGCCGCGGGCGCTCTCGGGCACGGTTCAGAACGATATCCTGAAGGAGTACGTGGCGCGCGGCACCTACATCTACCCTCCCCGCCCGTCGCTTCGCATCGTCACCGACATCATCGCGTTCTGCGAGCGGGAGCTGCCGCAGTGGAACACGATTTCCATCAGCGGCTATCACATTCGCGAGGCCGGCTCGACGGCGGTCCAGGAGGTCGCGTTCACCCTCGCGCACGCAAGCGCCTACGTGCAGGCTGCGATCGACGCGGGGCTTGATGTCAACTCATTCGGGCAGCGGCTCTCCTTCTTCTTCAATGCGCACAACGATTTCATCGAGGAGATCGCGAAGTTCCGCGCCGCTCGGCGGCTCTGGGCGCGGCGCATGGCCGGCCGGTTCGGTGCCACCAATCCACGGGCGCAGCAGCTCCGCTTTCACACGCAGACGGCGGGCAGCACATTGACCGCGCAGCAGCCGGACAACAACATCGTGCGGGTTGCGGTCCAGGCGCTGGCGGCGGTCCTCGGTGGAACGCAGTCGCTGCACTGCAACGGCCGGGACGAAGCGCTGGCGCTGCCGACCGAGGAAAGCGCCACGATTGCGCTTCGGACGCAGCAGATCCTCCTGCACGAGAGCGGCCTGGCCAATACGGTCGATCCCGTGGCCGGCTCCTACGCAATCGAGGAGATGACCACGCGCATCGAACGCGAGGCCTCGGACCTGCTCGACCGGATCGACCAGGTCGGCGGAACGCTGACGGCCATCGAAACGGGCTACATCCAGCGGGAGATCCAGGAGGCCGCCTATCGCGCGCAACAGGCGATTGATGCCGGCGATGCGGTGGTCGTTGGCGTGAACCGATTTGCCGGCGATGACACGCGCACCGGCGACGCACATATCTTTCACATCGATCCGGAAGTGGAGCGCCGTCAGGTGGCGCGTGTGCGTGCCGTCCGGGCGGGACGCAGCGAGAGCGACTGGCGCGCTGCGCTGGACGCGGTCGAATCAGCGGCCCGGGGCGCCGCGAACCTCGTTCCGCCCGTCATGGCCGCCGTCGAAAAGCGAGCGACGCTCGGCGAAATCGCTGATGCGATGCGCGGCGTTTTCGGCGAGTATCAGGACGTGTGACCGAACCGCTCCTCGACGTTCAGCGCCTCACGGTGACGTTCGGCGGCCCGACACCGGCCGTCGACGACGTGAGCTTTTTCGTCTTGCCGGGTGAAACGCTGGGGCTCGTTGGCGAATCCGGCAGCGGGAAGTCCGTGACCGCGTTTTCCATCCTGCGTCTTCTTCAACCCCCGGGCCGAATCAGCGACGGCCGCGTGATCTTCGAAGGCCGCGATCTGCTGGCGCTCCCCGAGCGCGAGATGCGCGCCGTGCGGGGCGCGAGGATCTCACTCATCTTCCAGGAGCCGATGACGGCGTTGAATCCCGTGATGCGCGTGGGCGATCAAATCGCCGAGGCGCTGACGGTTCACGGCAAGGCCACGCGGGGCGACGCGCGTGCCCGCGCCGCCGAGCTGCTCGATGCCGTGCGTATCCCGGACGCGGCGCGCCGCGTCCGCGACTATCCGCACCAGCTGTCCGGCGGCATGCGGCAGCGCGTGATGGTCGCGATCGCCCTCGCCTGCCGGCCGCCGCTCGTGATCGCCGACGAGCCGACAACGGCGCTCGACGTCACGATCCAGGCACAGGTGCTGGAGCTGCTGCGCGAGCTGAAGGAGCGCTACAACCTCGCGCTGCTGCTGATCACGCACGACTTCGGCGTCATCGCGGAAATGGCCGACCGCGTCGCGGTCATGTTCAAAGGACGGCTCGTGGAACAAGGCCCGGTCCGCGAGGTCCTGCGCCATCCCGCTCACGAGTACACGCGCAGCCTGCTGGCCGCCGTGCCCGGAATGCGCTGATGCCGCTGCTCGAGGTGCGGCATCTCGTCAAACATTTCGTGCGGAGCCAGGGCCTGCTTCGTCCGCCGTCGGTCGTGAGGGCCGTGGATGACGTGAGCTTCACGATCGATGAGGGCGAGATGTTCGGGCTGGTCGGCGAATCAGGGAGCGGGAAGAGCACGACCGGCCGCTGCATCCTGCGGCTGATCGAGCCGACGTCCGGCGAAGTCCTGTTTCGAGGCGAGAACGTCCTGCACTTCACACGTCAGCGCATGCGGATGGCGCGCCGCGACATGCAGATCGTCTTCCAGGATCCGTACTCGTCCCTCAATCCCCGGATGCGCGTCGGCGACATCGTCGAGGAGCCGCTCGTCATCCACGACCTCGGGTCGAAGACCGAGCGGCGCGCGCGTGTCGCCGAGCTGTTTCAGCTCGTGGGCCTGGAGCCCGGCCACATCACGCGGTATCCGCACGAGTTCAGCGGCGGGCAGCGCCAGCGGATCGGGATCGCCCGGGCGCTCGCGCTGAACCCGGCGCTCATCATCGCGGACGAAGCGGTGTCCGCGCTGGATGTCTCGATCCAGGCGCAGGTGGTCGCCCTGTTGATGGGGCTGAAGGAGCGGCTGAAGCTCACGTATCTCTTCATCGCGCACGATCTACGGCTGGTCGAACACATCTGCGGCCGCGTCGCGGTGATGTACATGGGAAAGATCGTCGAGCTCGGCACCGCGCAGGCGCTCTTCTCGCGCCCCACGCACCCCTACACGAAGGCGCTGCTCAGTGCGATCCCGGTGCTCGACCCGGACGGCCCGCGGCAGCGCATCGAGCTGAACCCGGCGTCCTTCGAGAGGGAGGCGCCACTGAAGGAAATCGGCGCGCATCACTGGGCCGCCGTGTAGCTACGCGGCCCGGTGGACGTCCTTCTCGACCTGCCCGTCGCGAAGATAGATGGTGCGATGGGCGAACGCCGCCACGTCGGCTTCGTGCGTCACCAGCACAATCGTGTTCCCCGCGAGATGAAGCTTCGCAAAGAGCGACATGATCTCCGCGCCGGTTTTCGAGTCGAGATTTCCGGTCGGCTCGTCTGCCAGCAGGATCGAGGGATCGTTGACGAGCGCGCGCGCAATCGCCACGCGTTGACGCTGCCCGCCCGACAACTCGTTGGGTCGATGCGTCATGCGGTCGCCAAGATCGACGCGCTCGAGGGCCGCGAGCGCGCGGGCCTCGCGCTCCGTCGCCGCCGCGCCGGCATAGACCAGGGGCAGCTCCACGTTGTGCAGCGCCGAGGCGCGCGGCAGCAGGTTGAACGTCTGGAAGACGAAGCCGATCTCCTCGTTCCGGATCCGCGCCAGCTCGTTGTCGCTCATGCCGCCGACGTGCTTGCCGTTCAGCAGATACGTGCCCTTCGTCGGCGTGTCGAGGCATCCGATCAGGTTCATGAGCGTCGATTTGCCCGATCCCGACGGACCCATGATCGCCACATACTCGCCGCGCTCGATGTCGATCGACACGCCGCGCAGCGCGTGGATCTCCTCCGAGCCCATCACGTAGGTCTTCCACAAGTCACGCGTTTCAATCAGGGGCATGTCACGAATCCTGCCTACGCCGATTTCAGCCTGGTGAGCAGGGACTTGACGACCGGTGGGGCGTCAGTCGGCACGTGCGCGCTCCACGTGCGTGTGTTCACCGGGACCATGATCAATTTGCCGCCCGCCGCCATCGGCTTCCGGCGCTGATCGCTGATCGCGGCGGCAAGCTCGCCCGCCGGGGCGATGGCGGGGCCCATGAGAAAGACGCAGAGGTCTCGCTGATTGTCCTTCGGCATGCGCGTGGCCATGGTCCAGGTCTCGGTCACCGCGGGACCATCGACCTGCGGGACAAAGCGGCCCAGCACGCGCGGCGGAAGCTTGAGCGACCAGAAGGGCGGTTTCGGAACGCACGAGATCTCGAACCCGGTCAGCGTCAACTCTTCGCATCTGCCGAATTCGGCATCGAGCACCTGCCGGAAGCGCATGACAGTGGCCCGGCGGACGAGATCGCTTGCGCCCGCGCGTTCCTGCGAGAAGACCGACCCTCCTGGCGACGGCGGTGGCTCCGCCTCGGGAGCCCGGCGCGAAGCCGAGCTCGGCGCGGACGAAGGCGGCTGCGATGCGGGTCGGCGCGCGGCGGGTGCCGCCGGCGATTCAACCTCCGCGTCGTAATCCGCGCGCGCGGCCGGTTCGGTCAGCGTCTTGTACGCGCGGGTGAGCTCCGCCGCCCTGGTGGCGGCAATCTCCTGGAATTCCTGTCCCAGGTGCTGGACCTTGTCGGGGTGATACTTGGCGATTTCGCGCCGGAAGGCGCGTTTGATTTCGTCCGCCGACGCAGTCTGGGGGACCTCGAGGAGCTCGTAATACGTTTTGGCCATCAAATCCCGTTGGGATTTGTAATTTTACTTCTTAAATTCAGCGACGTTGGTGGCGGGGGACAGTGCGCGCATCTGGCGTTGCCCGCGGATCCGGCCCGCGGATTTCTTGGCGCCGACGGGCTCGGTGCTCTTCGCACAGTACGGACAGAACTTCCAGCCGCTCTGCATCGGGCGATGGCAATGCGGGCAGCCTCCTCCGACGCGGTGGCCGCAGCTCGGGCAGGCGACGAAGTCGGGAGACACGCCGGCGCCGCACTCCGGGCACTGCGACCGTGCTTCGCGCACTTCGGTGACGACGCGAAGAAGCTCCTCGGGCGTGGTCACGCCGGCTTTCACCTTCAGCAGGCCGTCTTCGCCGAGCGAGATCATGCCGCCGGCGATCGCCGCGTCGCGCAACTGCGCTTCGGATCCCTTCTGCGCGATCATCCGCCGCAGCTTGTCGCTGACGTGCATGATCTCGTAGATGCCGACGCGGCCCCGGTAGCCGGTGTGATTGCACTGGTCGCAGCCCACCGCGCGATAGAAGGTCAGCGTCGCCGCTTCCGGTTCCGAGACGCTCATCGCGCGCAGCGTCTCGCTGTCAGGCGTGTACGGCCGGCGGCACTGCATGCACAGGCGACGCATGAGCCGCTGCGCGACCACGCCGATCAGCGCCGACGCGCCGACGTACGGCTCGATGCCGATGTCGGTCAGGCGCGTCACGCACGACGGGGCATCGTCGGTGTGCAGCGTCGAGAGCACCAGGTGGCCCGTCTGCGCCGCCTGCATCGCGATACGCGCGGTCTCCTGGTCGCGGATCTCGCCGACCAGCACCACGTCGGGATCCTGGCGGAGAATCGACCGCAGCGCGCTCGCGAACGTCAGCTTGATCTTGTCGTTGATCTGCGTCTGGTTGACGCCGGGAATCTGATACTCGACCGGGTCCTCGATCGTGATGATGTTCGTCCGCTCGGATCGAACGGACGTCAGCGCCGAGCAGAGCGTCGTCGTCTTGCCAGAGCCGGTCGGGCCGACGACGAGGATCATGCCGTGCTGGTGGCGGAGAAAGAACCGGATCTGCTCGAGCGACGTGGCCGAAAAGCCGAGCTCCTCGAGCGGGGGCACGCCCTTGCGATTGTCGAGGACGCGCAGCACGAGCTTCTCGCCGAAGATCGTCCTCAGCGTCGACGCGCGGAAGTCCACTTCCTGGCCGTCATCGGCGGGGACGCGGACGCGGCCGTCCTGCGGCAATCGCTTCTCGGCGATGTCCATGCCGCCCATGATCTTCATGCGCGCCACGAACCCTTCGTGCACCCACTTCGGCAGGTCCATCACTTCCTTCAGGAGCCCGTCGAGACGATGCCGCACGATGACGTTGGTTTCGGTCGGCTCGATGTGGATGTCGCTCGCGCGGCTCTTGAGCGCGCTCTTGATCACGAGATCCACGAGATCGATGATCGGCGCCGTCTCCGGCGTCGCGCCCCTGAGCGCGCTCGCCTGCTCGAAGACGTCGTCTTCGGGGCGGCGCGGTCCGATGGCGCCATGCTCGGTCAGCGGCGCAAGCATCCCCGCCTGGGGCGCGCCTTCGTCGTCCGGCAAGCCCGGGCGTGCAGTGACCTTCACCGCAATGCCGGACCCGGTGGGATTCACACGCGCGAGCGCTTTGTCCGGATACGACGCGTGAATCGCTTCGACGATCTCGGGGCGGGTCGAGACAACCTGCTTGATCCGGTACCCGGTCTGGAACTCGAGGTCCTGGACGAGCGTGAACAGCAGTGGGTCGGACATCGCCACCGTCAGGAGGTTCTTCTCGACGGAAATGGCAAGGCACGTGCGCTTGAGCGCCACGTCCTTGGGAATGAGGATCACCGCCCCGGGATCGGGGACGTTCTCCGCGAGGTTTACGTACGAGAAGCCAAGCTGGTAGGCGAGCGCCTTCGCGATCTGGCGTTCGGTCGCCAGATTCATGCGGACGAGCACCGCCCCAAGCCGCTCCCCGGAGCGCTTGTGTTCGGCCAACGCCGTCTGCAGATCCGCTTCGGTGATCAGTCCCGCCTGGACGAGACATTCACCGATCTTCTTACGCACTGGTCAGCTGTCTCTTCATTCCGTGATTCCGGCCCCTCTCCGTTTCGGTCGAACCGGAAGTATCCGGTAGAGGGCATCACCCCAAGCAGGCGCAGTGACGGCGAAACCGCCAGAATCGTCACTTGGGGGCGCGGATGGACTGGACAGTAACGACCCTGTCCTAATAAAGTTACGTCGGCGTCCAGCCGTCATGGCGCGGCGGCTTGCCACCGATACCGAGAACGTGCAGGAACGCTCGCAGACTGCGCGCATCCTGGAGCAACGCTCCGAGGAGATTCTCAACGACGCGGTCGCGGTCTTCCCCTTTGCCGGAGCGGGGTCGGCAGACCGGGCCAAGTCCGCAAACCTTGCAGATCTGATCATCCAGCTCCTCATCAGCGCCGTCCGCGACGCCGAGCTCGACTCGCGTGCGGGGCGGGTCGCCGACCTTCGGCAGGTCGCCTTCGACTTCGGCTTGACGGTGCGACAGCTCTTCGGGTTGGTGTACGTGATCGAGCGGGCGGCGCTCGACGAGCTCGCGCTCGACGAATCCTTCGGCGCGACATCCGACGCGTGGCCGGGGATTGCACAAGTGGTGCGGCGCGGTTCGTTCGACGTGCTCGCCGCGCTGGCCGAGCGAATCGCCCGCGAGCCGGATCAGTCCGCGCTTCACGATTCCCTGACCGCGCTCCACACGCGCGCGATGCTGCTCGCGGTGCTCGAGAAGGAGATCCAGCGCTCGGCGCGATTCCAGCACCCCGTCTCGATGATTCTGGTGGATGTCGATCACCTCACCGAGATCAACGCCAAGCACGGATACGGGTTTGGCGATCGCGTGCTCGAGCGGATCGGAATCGTGATCCGCAACTACTTCCGCGAGCACGACTGGGTGACGCGCTGCTCGGAAGATGCCTTTGCCGTGCTGCTGCCCGAGACGCTGCGCGCCAATGTCGAATCGCTGGCGGAGGGACTGCGCGTCACCGTCGAGGAGCGGCTCGCGCTGCGCGACTACCGGACCGAGGAGCAGGTCCCGGTCACGGTGTCGATCGCGGTGCTGATCGGGGAGTCACTGGACACCAGCCTCCGCGCCGAACAGCTGCTCGGCCAGGCCGAACAGGCCCTTCAGCGCGTCAAACAGGCGGGACGCAATCGCGTGGAAATCGTGGACATCGCGGGGGCGAAGACGACCCGCCCCGCGCGGCCCAAATTGAAAATCGGCTAGTCAGTGCTCTTCCTGGTACTGTTCCTTGAGTTTCGCGATGACATTCGGATCGGCCAGTGTCGTCGTGTCTCCAAGCGTCTTGCCTTCCGCGATGTCGCGCAGAAGGCGCCGCATGATCTTGCCCGAGCGCGTCTTGGGCAGGTCGGCGGTGAAGATGACATCATCGGGCTTCGCGATCGCGCCGATCTTCTTCGCGACGTGCTCCTTGAGCTCGTTCATCAGCCCCTCGCTGGTCGCGACGCCTTCCTTCACCGTCACGAACGCCGCAACCGCCTGGCCCTTGATCTCGTGCGTGCGGCCGACGACCGCGGCTTCCGCGACCTTTGGGTGATCGACGAGCGCGCTCTCGACCTCCATCGTGCCGATGCGATGGCCCGCGACGTTGAGCACGTCGTCGACGCGGCCGAGGAGCCAGAAGAACCCGTCCAGATCCAGCTTCGCGCCGTCGCCGGCGAAGTACACATCCGGCGTCCACTTGCTCCAATACATCGAGACGTAGCGCTGCGGGTCGCCGTAGATCCCACGGAGCATCGAGGGCCACGGCCGCGTCAGCGTCAGGAGGCCGCCGCCTGACTGCAGGCTCTCGCCCTTCTCGTTCTTGACCTCGGCTTTGACGCCTGGAAACGCCCGCGTCGCCGACCCGGGCTTGGTCGTGGTCAATCCAGGAAGCGGCGTGATCATGATGGCGCCGGTCTCTGTCTGCCACCACGTGTCGACGACCGGGCATCGCTCACCGCCGATGTAGCGGTGATACCAGACCCACGCTTCGGGATTAATCGGCTCTCCCACCGATCCCAGCAACCGCAAGCTCGACAAATCGCGTTTCTTCGGCCACTCGGTGCCCCACTTCATGAAGGCGCGGATCGCGGTCGGGGCGGTGTAGAAAATCGTGACGCCGTAGCGCTCGATGATCTGCCAGAAGCGATCCTTCTCCGGCCAGTCGGGGGCGCCTTCATACATCACCACGGTCGCGCCGTTCGCGAGCGGCCCGTACACGACGTAGCTGTGACCGGTGACCCATCCGATGTCGGCGGTGCACCAGAACACGTCTTCGTCCTTCACGTCGAAGACCCACTTCATCGTGGCATACGTGCCGGTGAGGTAGCCGCCGGTCGTGTGCATGATGCCCTTGGGCTTTCCGGTCGTGCCGGACGTGTAGAGGATGTACAGCAGATCCTCCGCGTCCATCTTCTCCGGCTCGCAGGTGTACGACGCAACCTGCATCAGGCGGTGGTACCAGTGATCGCGTCCCTCCTGGATGTGAACGGGCGCCGGCCCCTCCTGGCCGGCCTGCGTCGCCAGGCGCTGCACTACGACGACGTTCTTGATGGACGGCGTGCCCGTCAGCGCTTCGTCCGCCATCTGTTTCAGCGGGACGATGGAGCCGCGCCGCCAGCCGCCGTCGGCGGTGATCAGGAGGTTGCACTCCGCGTCGTTGATGCGATCGCGAAGCGACTCGGAGCTGAACCCGCCAAAGACCACCGAGTGGGCGGCGCCGACCCTCGCGCAGGCAAGCATCGCGATCGCCAGCTCGGGAATGAGCGGCAGATAGATCGCCACGCGGTCGCCGCGCGTGACGCCGAGCGACTTGAGGACGTTCGCAAACTGATTGACCTGGCGATACAGGTCGAAATAGGTCAGCGTGCGGCGATCGCCCGGCTCGCCTTCCCAGATCAGCGCGGCCTTGTTGCGGCGCGCGCCGCGCGCGTGCCGATCGACACAGTTGACGCTCGCATTGATCGTTCCGCCGACAAACCACTTCGCATGGGGCGGGTTCCACTCGAGCACTTTCTTCCACGGGGTGAACCATTCGAGCTCGGATGCGAAACCCGCCCAGAATCCTTCCGGGTCCTTGTCCGCGCGCGCGTAGATGCCCTCATCCTTGATGTTGGCCTGTGCGTGGAATGCGTTGGACGGCGGGAACGTGCGGTCCTCCTGGAGGAGATCGGCGATTTCTACGGGTGGTTTCTTCTCTGCCATGGTCGAGAGCCTCAGGACTCGCTAGGCGCGGGAACATCGGGGCCGAAGACGGCGGCGCCGATGAGACCGCCAAGCGCGGAAAAAAGCGGCGCGATGAGCAGCTGGATGAGAAAGCCGATCGCGAACCGCATCGGCGCCGAGGCGCCGTTTCCCATCCTGTCGAGCAGGTCGCGGACGTCCGGCGGCATATCGGCGGCGTTCCGCAGCATGAGCTCGGCCGAGCGCTGCAGCGGCGCGACAACCACGTCGAGCGCCATCGCGGCGACCAGCCACACGCAGGCGCCGATGACGCCGGCTCGAAAGCCAATCCGCGCGCCCTCGACCAAGCCGAGCGGTCTCGGGGCGTCCTGGCGCGCGATGTAGACGGCGAGCATACCACCGGTGATGATCCAGAGGCAGCAGCAGTTGGCGATGTTGACGAACGGCAGCGCCGACAGCACTCCAATGAAGAGGCCGCCGAGCAGCGCCGGCTGCATCAGTCGTAGTACTCGCGCCCGAGGTGCGTGATCAGCTCTTCGCCCTGCATGTGCCGCAGCGTGTTCTTCAGCTTCATCAGCTGAATGAACAGGTCATGCTCCGGATACACCTCGGGCGCGTGCATCGGTGCCTTGAAGTAGAACGAGAGCCATTCCTGGATGCCGGACATGCCGGCGCGCCTGGCGAGGTCGAGAAACAGCGCTGAGTCGACAACGATCGGCGCTGCGAGAATGCTGTCGCGGCAGAGGAAGTTGATCTTCAACTGCATGGGGTATCCGAGCCACCCGATGAGATCGATGTTGTCCCAGCCTTCCTTGTTGTCGCCGCGCGGCGGGTAGTAGTTGATCCGCACGACGTGGCACAGGTCGGCGTACAGCTCGGGGTACAAGTGCGGCTGGAAGATGTACTCGAGCGCGGACTTCTTGCTCTCTTCCTTCGTCTTGAACGATTCCGGATCGTCGAGCACTTCGCCGTCGCGATTTCCGAGGATGTTCGTCGAGTACCAGCCGCGCACCCCGAGCAGGCGTGCCTTGAGGCCCGGCGCGATGATCGTCTTGATCAGCGTCTGCCCGGTCTTCATGTCGTTGCCGGCCAGCGGCGCCCTGGTGCGCGCCGCGAGCTCGAGCATCGCCGGCACATCCGCGGTGAGATTCGGCGCCGCGTTCGCAAACGGAATACCCTCGCGAATCGCCGCATACGCGTACACCATGCTCGACGGGATCGCATCGTCGCTCTGCTCGAGCGCCTTCTCGAACGACGCCACGGACGCGTGCACGGCGGTCTCCTTCATGTAGACCTCGGTGCTCCCGGTCCAGACCATCACGAGGCGATCGCAGCCATGCCGCTCCTTGAACGCGCGGATGTCGGCGACGACCTGTTCGGCGAGGTCACGCTTGTTCTTCCCCTTCTTGACGTTGGGACCCTGAAGCCGCTTCACGTACCGCCGATCGAAGACGGCCGGCATCGGGCGGATGGCTTCGAGCTCGCCGCGCACCTGGTCGAGCTGGGATGATTCGAGCACACCCGCGGTGCGCGCCGCGGCGTAGCAGTCCGCTTCGAAAATATCCCAGCCTCCGAACACGATGTCGTTGAGGTCTGCGAGCGGAACGAAATCCTTGATCGCCGGCGAGCGCGCCTCGCTTCGTTTTCCGAGGCGGATGGTGCCCATCTGCGTCAGCGATCCGATAGGCTTGGCGATCCCTTTCCGAATCGCAAACACCCCCGCGATGGTGGTCGTCGCGACCGCGCCGAGACCGACAAGCAGCACGCCAAGCGTGCCGCGCGCAGGAGCGATTTGAACTGGTGAAGTCACGACCGCACACTATATCATGAGGAAAATCGCATGTTTTTGCGTAAATCGAGCATCGAGCCGCTTCCGGTCACGATGAGCGCGGTGCGCATGGGCGAGCGCGTGCTGCAGATCGGGATCGATGATCCGGCAATCGTGACCGCGCTGGCCGCACAGGCCGGCCTCAGCGGAAATGCAGCGATCGCCGTGATCGACGAGGCGGCGGCAACGCGCGCGCTCCAGGCCGCAGCGGGCGCCGGTATCTTCGTCGACGTCAGGGTTACTCCGCTCGCGCAGCTGCCGTTCGACAACGACGCGTTCGATCTCGTCGTCGTCCACAGCATGGGCGGGCTCGTCGCGTCGCTCGACGAAACGACCAGGACGGCGGCGCTGCGAGAGTCGCATCGCGTGTTGCGTTCCGGCGGCCGCATGATGACGATCGAGGCGGGTCCGGCGACCGGTCTGAAGCGTCTGTTGCGTCCGCATGAGGCGAACGACAGCTACACCTCGTCCGGGGGCGTCGTGCGCGCGCTCGAGGCGGCAGGGTTCCGACCAGTGCGGATCCTCGCGGAGCGCGAGGGCTATAAGTTTGCCGAGGGCTTGAAGTCGTGACTGCGAACGTGAAAGGCCCGGGCCGCAGCGCCCGGACTTGAGGACAGCCGAAGCGTCCGGCGGAGGTCATACCTGCCCTTTTTCACATCGATCCGGCCTGATTCACGAGCCCCATCGAGGCAAGGCTCTTGCGTTGGCTCCCCTGACCCTCGATGTCCCAGATTCGGTCGCGGGCCCGGATCGCCGCCCTTTCGACGGCCGTGGAGGACGCGACGACTTCGCCTGATCTAAAGGGCGCGAGTTGCCGTAGGATGGTGAGTCGACATGCGCTCCATATTCCTTCGTTTCGCAGTCCTCGCTGCGCTCGCCGCCACAGTTGCCGGCGTTGGAGCCCAGGGCGATGATCGCTTCCGCTTCAAGAGCGGCGTCGAGCTCGTCAACGTGACCGCCACCGTCACCGATGCCGACGGGCATTTCGTCTCCGGGCTCACCAAGGACGATTTCATCGTCTACGAGGACGGCCAGGTCCAGGACGTCACGAACTTCAGCAACGAGCGCGTGCCCGTCAGCCTCGGCATCCTGCTCGACACGAGCGGCAGCATGACACCCGACAAGATGGCGTCGGCGCGCGCGGCCATCGACCGCTTCATCTACGACCTGCTCGGCAAAGACGACGAGCTGTTCTTCATGCAGTTCGCGAGCGTTCCCGATCTGCTGCAGGGATGGACGTACGACCGGCGTCTGATCAGCCGCGCCGTCGGGGAGGTGATTCCTGCCGGCGGCACCGCGATGTACGACGCGGTCGCGCGCGCGCTGCCGATTGGGGCCGACGGCCGCAACCAGAAGAAGGCGCTGCTCGTCATCTCCGACGGCAACGACACGAGCAGCAGGACGTCGCCCAGCGAGCTGCGGAACCTCATTCGCGAAAGCGAAGTGATGGTGTACGCGCTTGGCGTCGACGGCACCGACGTCGGCACCTACACCGCGCCGCAACCTCGTCGCCCGAGCACGCCGCGGTTTCCTGTTCCCCTGCCGATCCCGGGCGGCCGCGGCCGATTTCCTGGAGGCCGGATACCGCTCGCTCCCCAGGTTCAGCCGCAGATCCAGTTTCCGCCTCTTGGCGGGCAAGGACGTACGTGGGGTCGTGCCGGCAGCGAACGCGTGAACGAAGACGCGCTCCGCGCGATCACCGACGACACGGGCGGCCGCACGGAGATCGTCCGCGGCTTCGGCGATCTCGACGCGGCGACGGCGCATATTGCCGACGAATTGAGCAAGCAGTACTACCTTGGCTACACCAGCTCTGGAAAGAAGGACGGCCGGTGGCACGCCATCAAGGTCGAGCTGAAAGACCGTCATCTGCAGGTTCGCGCGCGCCGGGGATACGTGGCATCGTAGAATCGATCCGGTGTCGCCGCTCTGGATTGCGCTCGGGCTGAGCCTTCTCGGCGGCTTGGGCGGCCTACTTGTCGCCGCGGGCATTCTCCTCATCCACGATCCCCTTCGCTCGAAGCTGGTGCCCTGGCTGGTGAGCTATGCCGTCGGCGCCCTCCTCGGCATCTCGATGATGGGGTTGCTGCCGGAATCGCTGGAGCATCTGCCGGCGCCGCGCGCGTTCGCAACGCTGCTTGGCGGCATCCTGCTCTTCTTCATTCTCGAGAAACTCGTGCTGTGGCGGCATTGCCATACGCACGACTGCGAGGTCCACGAAAGCACCGTCGCCTCGGTGATGGTCGGCGACACGTTCCACAATTTCGTTGACGGAGCGGTGATCGCAGCCGCGGTGCTGACATCGGTTCCGCTCGGCGTGAGCGCCGCGATCGCCGTCGCGACGCACGAGATTCCGCAGGAGATTGGCGACTTCGCGATCTTCCTGCACGCAGGGTACTCGCGCCGGAAGGCGCTGCTGCTCAACGTGCTCTCCGCGCTCGCGAGCGCGGTGGGCGCCGTCGCAGCCGTGCTGGCCTTCGACATCGTCCCGCGGACGCTGCCGTATTTTCTCGTGCTCGCCGCGTCGAGCTTTCTGTACGTCGCGATGGCGGATCTCATCCCTGGTCTTCATCGCGGCCGCACGGACGCAAGCTCGCTGCGCCAGATCATCCTGATCGCGCTCGGCATCGCCACGATGGTTTTGTTCGAGTGACGACCCACCCGTTTCGACTGTCCACTGGCGTGGACAGCACGCCCATAAACATCGTAAAACAGGCCTGAATTCGCTGATTTTGACCTGGCAAACCCCTTGCCTCTGCAGCGGGTGCGAGTCCGGCCGGATGGGAAACCCCTCCAGAGCCGGCCCGACGCCGACTTAGAAATGAGGAGAAAAATCATGTTTGCCAAGTTTGTTGCTACCGCCAGCGTGGTGCTTGCACTGAGCTCGCCCACCTGGGCCGCTGACAAGAACGATTTGCAGGTGTTCAATGACGTGTCAAAGCAGGTGCTGACCTACGCGCAGTTCTCGGTGTTCGATGCCGTCCACGCGCAGATCGACAACGGCGTCGTCACGCTGACCGGCAGGGTCACGATGCCGTACAAGAAGAACGACATCGAGAAGCGCGTCGCGAAGATCGACGGCGTGCACCAGGTGATCAACCAGATTGGCGTGCTCCCGGTGTCTCAGTTCGACGATGAACTGCGGTTCCGGATTGCCCGCGCCATCTACGGGAACTCGACGTTCTGGGGCTACGGCTCCATGGCGAACCCGCCGATCCACGTCATCGTGGAAAACGGGCACGTCACCCTGGATGGTGTGGTGAACAACGAAGTCGAGCGGATGCTCGCGCGGTCGCTCGCCAGCTCGTATGGCGCCTTCTCAGTGACCAACGATCTGAAGACCGACGCGGAAATGCAGCAGGAACTCGAACGGCTGTGATCGAATAGCAAGGCAGCCGGCAGCAGGCAGCAGGCAGCAAACGACCAATCGAGCTGCCGGCCGTCACGGCTGCCGGCTGCCGGCTGCCGGCTGCCGGCCGATTTCCGAATCGCGGCCTCGCCGCGACACCCACCAGATCACGAGCGCGAGCGTCAGGAACGCCGCCACCGCCGCCGACCCGAACAACAGCAGCGTGCGGGCCAGGATTGACTGGGTTTCCAGTTGGACCTGGATATCGACCGGCGCGCCATGGAGACGCTCGGTGAGCAGCTGCTCCCACTCCAGGATGTTGCCGCGCTCGATCTTGTGCGACGGCGCGTTGTGGAACGGAATCTTGCTCGGCAGGTGCAGGCGGAACGTGACGAGCTCCGTTCCGTCCCACCCGACGTCGCCCACCGGTTTTCCCGCCGGGGCGCCAACCGTCTGCCGGAATTCGTATACGTCTCCGTCCCGATCGAACCGGTACGACGACCACGCGAACGGCGCGAGCCGCTGCAGTTGGCGAACGTCATTCACGTCGACCCTCACGTGCACGAAACGCCGGCCGTAGCGGCGCGACGAGCTGGCAGCAGTGACTGCGGCACCCGGCCCCTGGAAAAATGCCCGGACGCGGTCTCGATCGAAGCGGGCGCGCGGGCTGACGTTGAGGTCGACTCCGCGCAGCGCTACGAGCGCCGGCACCGATGCGTTCACGTTCAGCGTCGCCGAGCCGTCGAGCGCCAGATACAGCTCTTCTTCGTACTCGTACTGCTTCTTCAGCACACCGCCGTTGCACGCAGCGGACGCGAGAGCGCCGGCGAGCACGACCGCGAACCACGAGCGCATGAACCGCAATGATATCCTCACCCACCGAAATGCCCCGGCCCACGCTCTTCCTGATCGATGGCAGCTCGCAGATGTACCGCGCCTATCACGCGTTCCGGGGGAAGGGGCTGTCGAACCAGGAGGGACAGACGACGCACGCGGTCTACGTCTTCGTGACGATGCTGCGAAAGCTGCTCGCCGACCACAAGCCCGCCTACATCGCCGCATCGTTCGATCTCGCGGGGCCGACGTTCCGCGATCGGATTGTCGATGACTACAAGGCGAATCGCGCCGCGATGCCGGACGAGCTCGCCGAACAGATCACCTGGGTCCACCAGGCATGCGAAGCGCTTGGCGTGCCGATCGTGACCGCGGAAGGGTACGAAGCCGACGACGTGATCGGGACGCTGGCACAGCGCGCCGCCGCCGAGGGCTTCGAGGTGGCGATCGTCTCGATCGACAAGGACTTCTTTCAGCTCGTGCGCGACGAACAGGCGCCTGCGCGGTGGGGTGCCATCCGCGTGTACGACCCGCGCGAGGAGGGCCTGTGGTTCGACGCGCAGGGCGTCGTCGACAAGTTCGGGGTGCAGCCCTCGCAGGTGGTCGACGTGCTTGCGCTGGTCGGCGACACGAGCGACAACGTCGCCGGCGTCCCCGGGATCGGCAAGAAAGGGGCGGTCGATCTCCTGACGCAGTACGGCAGCCTCGACGCCCTGCTGGACAACGCCGGAGAGCTGAAGCCAAACCAGCGGGAGGCGCTCGTCACGCATCGCGCAGCCGCGCTCCAGAGCCGCGAGCTCGTCACGATCCGTACCGACGTTCCGATCGATATCGAGCTCGAGGCGCTCCGGTATCGCGGCGCATCGCGGGAACGATGCTACGAGCTGTTCTCGCGGCTCGCGTTCCGCACGCTGGTCAGCGAGTACGCGCCGACCGCCGACAGCGTCCAGAACGACTATTCGCTCGTGCGCGAATTCACGCAGCTCGAGGCGCTCCTGTCGGAGCTCCGGGCAGCCGGCGAGTTCGCGCTTCGCGTCATTGCGGACCAGCCGTCCGCCATGCGGGCCTCGATCGTGGGCATCGCGTTTTCGGTCCGCGATCGGCAGGCACGCTACGTTCCGCTCGGTCATGACGCATCGGACACGAGCAACGATCTGCTCTCGGGGGCGTCAGCGCCGCCGCAGATCGATCGCCGCCTCGCGCTCGAGCGATTGAAGCCGCTGTTCGAGGACGCCGCCATCCGGAAGCGTGGTCACGATCTGAAATTCGACACGCTCGTGCTGGCGCGTCATGGCATCGAGCTGGCGGGACTCGAGTTCGACTCGATGCTGGCAAGCTACCTGCTCGATGCCACGCGCCAGGGCCACCCACTGGAGGAGACGTCGCTCGAGCATCTCGGTTACAAGGCACTGACCGAGGAGGACGTCTGCGGTCGCGGCGCGAAGGCCGTGCCGTTCCCGCGCATCGCGCCGGAGTCGCTGCTCACCTTCGCGGGCGAGCGCGCGGACCTCGCGCGCCAGCTCGGCAATCGCCTGGCGCCGCTGCTCGTGACGGATCAGTTGAACGATGTCTTTCGGCAGCTCGAGATGCCGCTGATTCCCGTGCTGGCCGACATCGAGCGCGCAGGCATCCGCATCGATCGGGCCGCGCTGGCCGCCCAGTCGCAGCACATCGAGCAGGAGCTGGCACGCCACACCGCGCGCATCTGGGAGCTCGCCGGCGGGCAGTTCAACATCAACTCGCCGAAGCAGCTCGGCGAGATCCTGGTCGACCGGCTGAAGCTCCCGGCGGTGAGGAAGACCGGAAAGACGCGCTCGATATCGACGGCGGCCGAGGTCCTGGAGGAGCTGGCAATTTCCCACGAGCTTCCCCGCCTGGTGCTGGAGTGGCGGGCCTTGCAGAAGCTGAAAGGTACCTACATCGACGCGCTGCCGTTGATGGTGCATCCGGAAACCGGCCGGGTGCACACGTGCTTCAACCAGGCGATCGCGGCAACCGGACGGCTGAGCAGCTCGGATCCGAATCTTCAGAACATTCCGATCCGCACCGAGCTCGGGCGCGAGATCAGGCGGGCGTTCATCGCGGATCCGGCGCACGTCCTGATCTCTGCCGACTACTCCCAGATCGAGCTGCGCGTTCTCGCCCACCTGGCGGGCGAGGAATCGCTGATCGAGGCATTCCGCAGGGGCGAAGACATCCACGACCGCACGGCGTTGAAGCTGTTCGGACCCGACAGCGGGCTCGACCGGCACGAGCTGCGAAGCCGCTCGAAGATGGTGAACTACGCGGTCCTCTACGGAAAGACGCCGTTCACGCTCGCACGGGACATCAGCGTCACGCAGGAGGCGGCGCAGGAATTCATCGACGCGTACTTCACGGGATTTCCCCGCGTTCGCGCCTTTATCGATCACATGCTCGACGAGGCGCGGCGCACGGGAGTGGTCAAGACAATGTTTGGGCGGCGACGCCTGGTGCCGAACCTGACGAGCCGCAATTTCCAGATGCGCGCGCAGTCCGAACGGGAAGCCATCAACATGCCGATCCAGGGCACGGCGGCCGACATCCTCAAACGGGCCATGATCGACCTCCACGCGGCGCTCCCGAGGCAGGGCTTGCGCACGAGGATGATCCTGACCGTCCACGATGAGCTCCTCTTCGAAGCACCGCGCGAGGAAGCCGCCGCCGCGGCCGCGCTGGTGCGCGAGCGAATGGAGGGCGCGGCGGCGCTCACCGTGCCGCTCACGGTCGACGTCGGCATCGCGGACAACTGGCGGGACGCGAAACCGTAAGGCCGGTCTAAAGACCGGCCTCTACGTTCGTCGAGGCCTACGCTCCGTAGAGGCGGACCTTCAGGTCAGCGCGCCGGCGATCTCGATGCCGTCTGGGACGCCGCAGTGCCGGGATCCCGCTGCGGCTCTGCTTCGGTCCGCAGCGCGATCCGCTCACGAGCGCCGCGGCGTCCGCGGCGCCGGGCTGCGTTCGTGCCTGCGCGGCTGCCTCGATCGCGTCGTCGTAGTCGGCGGCGTTGTACAGCGCGCGTGCCCGCGCGAGGGCCGACGGTTCCGCGCCGTGCCGCGCCGGCCCGCCCCGCGTGCGCTTTGTTACAATGCGCACCGATGACCGATCCGGTGACCGTGCCGCGCGCCGAGCACGCGATCTCGCGCAGGCAGATCGACCCCGACGCACTGAAAGTTCTCTACCGCCTCCATCAGAACAACTACATCGCGTATCTGGTCGGCGGCAGCGTCCGCGACCTGCTGCTCGGCCGGCGGCCGAAGGACTTCGACATCGGCACGTCGGCGCATCCCTACCAGGTCAAGCGGCTGTTCCGGAACTGCTGGATCATCGGCCGGCGCTTCCGCCTCGCGCACGTGCGGTTCGGCACCAAGGCCATCGAGGTGGCGACGTTCCGCCGCCAGCTCACGGCGGCGGAGCGCGCGGCGCCCGAGGAGCCTCCCGACGGCGGCATCCCTCTCTCCGACGCGCAGGACCCCGATCGTCTGCTTCACCGCGACAACACCTTCGGCACGCCGGAGCAAGACGCGTTCCGGCGCGACTTCACTATCAACGCGCTCTTCTACGACATCTCGACCTTCTCGATCATCGACTACGCGGGCGGCCTCGAGGATCTCGAGGCGCGCGTCATTCGTTGCATCGGTGATCCGGTGGAGCGGTTCCAGGAAGATCCGGTCCGCATGATCCGGGCGATTTCGATGGCGTCGCGGCTCGACTTCGACGTCGACGCGCCGATCGATGCCGCGATCGCAACCCACCGCGCCGAGATCGCGCGCAGCGCTCCTGCCCGTCTGATCGAAGAGATTTACAAGCTGCTGCGCGCCGGCGCCTCGGAGAAAGCGTTCCGGATGCTGGCCGAACGGCGCCTGCTCGAGCCGATTGCGCAGGAGATGCAGACTCGCGCGGGCGATGCGCTGTGGAGATCGCTCGCGGCGCTCGACGCGTATCGCCGGCAACACGAGGACACGCCCGACACGCTGACAAACGCCCTGCTGCTCGGGACGCTGCTGGTACCGATCGGTTACGACCTCCGCCCGGCTCCGCTCGTCCCGGGCCCGAATGGCAAGCCGCGAAAGGAGCCTGCGCTGTCACTCGGCATCCTCCCCCTGGCGAGGCGCGACGTCGAGCGCCTCCGCCACATCCTCAGCTTCCAGCGGCGGCTCACCGACATGCACCTGTCGCCGCGGGCGCGGCGCGCGCTGACCCGTCGCGGTCCGTTTCGAGAGGCGCTGACCTGGCTTGAGATTCACGGGCACGCGCCGCACGTGCTCGAGCACTGGCGCGGCTTCATCGAGGCGGCGAAGACGTTCGAGCCGGAGGGCGAGGCGGCTGGGGCGCCGTCCCCGCGTCGCAGGCGGCGCCGCCGCCGGCGCCGGGCGTTCCGACCGACTACGGAGTAGCCACGAAGATCACGAAGACGGTGTGAACCACGAAGGACACGAAGGTTAAATTGGGTGCGCGGCCCTGAGTGCCACGCACGTCCGCGAGTAATAAAAACAAATTCCTTCGTGGTTCACACCGTCTTCGTGGCCTTCGTGGTTATCCGTGCGCGCGCTCGAACTCGCGCATGAAGGAGACGAGCGCGTCGATACCTTCTTCGGGAAACGCGTTGTAGATCGACGCGCGCATGCCGCCGACCGAGCGGTGACCCGTCAGGCCATCGAAGCCGGCGGCCGCTGATTCCTTCACGAAAGCCTCCTCGAGGTCGTCGGTCGCCAGCCGGAACGTCACGTTCATCAGCGAGCGATCGTCTCTCCGCGCGGTGCCCCGGTAGAACCCCGTGCGATCGATTTCCGCGTACAGCTTCCCTGCCTTGCGCTGGTTGATGCAGGCGATCGCGTCGAGCCCGCCCAGCGATCGCAGCCATTTCATCGTGAGGCCGAGGATGTAGATGCCGAACGTGTTCGGCGTGTTGTAGAGCGAATCGTTCTCCGCATGCACCTTGTAGCTCAGCATCGCCGGCAGCGTGTCCGAGGAGCGGGCGAGCAGGTCCTCGCGAATGATCACGAGCGTGACGCCCGAGGGTCCGAGGTTCTTCTGCGCGCCTGCGTAGATCAGCGCATGCCGAGCCACGTCGATCGGGCCGCTGAACATGTCGGATGACGTGTCGCTGACGAGCGGCGCATCGCCGACCAGCGGCAGCGATGTCCACTGCGTGCCTTCGATCGTGTTGTTGCTCGTCATGTGGACATAGGCCGCGCCGGACGTCAGCGCCATGTCCGCCGCGTTCGGGAGGCGGGAGTAGTTGTCCGCCTTCGTCGTGGCCGCGACGTTCACCTTGCCGACCTTCTTCGCCTCCTTGACGGCCTTGGCCGCCCACGAGCCGCTGTCGATGTAGTCGGCGGTCGCGCCCGGGGCAAGCAGGTTCATCGGCACCATGGAGAACTGGAGGCTTGCGCCTCCCTGCAGCATCAGGATCGCGTAGCCGGCGGGAATGCTCGCGAGCGCGCGAATGTCGTCGGCCGCCTGGTGCATCAGATCCTCGAACGTCTTCGACCGGTGGCTGATCTCCATCACCGACATGCCGACGCCGGGCAGCGAGACGAGATCGCGCTGCGCTTCCTCGAGCACCGGAAGAGGGAGAACCGCCGGACCGGCGGAGAAATTGAAGACGCGAGTGGTCGTCGGCATGGATGGACACTCCGTTCGAGAGGCTTAGATTGTAACGACGTGGAGATTCAGAATGTCCTGGTTACCCTGTGCGATTGTTTTCAGCAGGTGTGCGGAGGGCTGGCCGTCGAGATTGATGCGCGCGATGGCCGCCTCCGCGCCCTCGAAGATGACGTTCTCGGTTTCCTGCACGTTGAGATTGCCGCTCCGGAGATGCTCGAACACGTGCGCCAGCACGCCGGGGCGATCGCGATGCCTGACGACCAGCATATGGGTTGCGGGCGTCTTTGTCGCGAGGTTGACGACGTTCGGCACCTTGCCTGTGTCCTTGTAGGTCCGGATCACGCGCACCGCTTCCGCGGCGATCGCCTCCTGCGCCTGGTCGGTCGAGGCGCCGATATGATGCGTGCCGATGACATTCGGCAGCCCGATCAACGGATCCCGGAAGTCGTCCGTTGCCGTTGACGGCTCCTGCGCGAACACATCGAGACCGACCCTGATGCCGCGCGTGCGCACCGCGTCCGCCAGCGCCGCGTGATCGACGATCTCGCCGCGCGACGTGTTCACGAAATACGCGCCTGGCTTCAATCGATTCAGAATCGACGCCCCGACGAAGTTGCGCGTGTCATCCGTCAGGGCCAGATGAACGCTCAGCACGTCGGCGCGCTCGGCGACCTCCTCCGGCGACTGGATGACGGTGATCTCGATATCGGTACGGGCGGACCTCGAGGTCCGCCCCTCCGCTGGCGAATGTGCCCCATCCCGCACGAAGCGCCGGCTCCAGACAATGACGGGCATCCCGAACGCGTTCGCGCGCCGCGCCACCTCCTGGCCGACGTTCCCAAAGCCGAGCAGGCCAAGCGTGCGGCCGTACAGCCCTTCGGCTTTCGAATACTCCTTCTTGTTCCACCGGCCCGCGCGCAGGTCCGCCGTATTGTCAGGAATCCGGCGATCCAGCGCGAGGATCAGGCCAAAAGCCAGCTCCGCCACCGCGATCGCATTCTTGCCCGGGCAATTCGAGACGTAGATGCCCCGACGGGACGCCGCGCTCACGTCTATCGTGTTGACGCCGGCACCGGCACGCACGACAAGCGACAGCGACCCTGCGTCGAGCATCGGCTCGGTGACCTTCGTGCTCCGCACCACGAGCACGTCCGCGCTCGTTGACGCCAGCGCCGCCGCCAGCTTTTCGTCGGCAAGGTCGGGCTGATAGATCACCTCGCACCCCGCGGCCGTGATGCCTTCGATCCCCGACTGCTCGAATATGTCTGCGATGAGAACCTTCATCAAGAAGCTCAACCACGAAGTTCACGACGATCACGAAGGATAGCAACTCCTTAGATCACGTGGGACAGCAAGCCATCTCGCAGTTTCGGCTCAAACCACGTCGACTTCGGCGGCATGACCCCGCCGGCGTCGGCGATCTGCATCAGATCGTCGACGCTCACCGGATACATCGAAAACGCGACCGCCGCCTTCCCCGATTTCACGAGCGTCTCGAGCTCCGCGGTACCGCGGGCGCCGCTGATGAAATCGATTCGCTTGTCGGTCCGCGCGTCGCCGATGCCGACGAGCGGCGCCAGCACGGCGTCCTGCAGACGGCTCACGTCAAGGCGATCGGCGGCTTCAAGCCCGTGTGGCGGCGCGCCGAGATCGATGGTGTGCCACTGACCGTCGAGAAACATGGCGATCTGTCCGCGGCGGGCGGGAACGTCGGGCCCAGGCGTGACGGCGAACTGCTCCCGCAGCTTCGCGAGCAGCGACTGCGGTGTGTGCGACCCGAGATCCGTCACGACGCGGTTGTAGGGAAGGATCTGCGTCTGGTTATCGGGAAACGCCACGGCGAGAACCGTGTCCCACTCGCCTGCCGCACAAGTCGATCCGCGAAGCTGCTGGCGCGCACGCGCCGCGCTGGCCGCGCGATGATGGCCGTCCGCGATGTAGAGCGAGGGAATCCTGCCGAAGGCGGCAACGAGATCATTCACCTCTCCGGCATCCACCCGCCAGATCGTGTGCTGCACGCCGTCAGCCGCCGTGAGGTCGAACAGCGGCGCCCGCGTCGTCGTTCGATTGACGACGGCATCAACATCACGCGACGCCCGATAGGTGAGAAACACAGGCCCGGTCTGCGCGCGCAGCTCGATCATGTGGCGCGTTCGGTCGTCTTCCTTGTCGCGGTGCGTCCGCTCGTGCTTCTTGATCACGTTGCGGTCGTACTCATCGATGGAGAAAGTGCCCGCGACACCAGTCTGAACGTGATCCCCCATCCTGAGGCGATACACGTAGAGGCTTGGTGCGTCTTCGACGAGCAGCGGCGCCTGCGCCTTCAACGTCGCCAGGTTGTCCGCGGCCCTGGCGTACACCGCGTCGGAGTACGGATTGGTCTCGGGCGCCAGATCGATTTCGGCGCGCGACACGTGAAGAAAGCTCAGTGGCGTGCCGGCAGCGAGCGCCCGGGCCTCCTCGGCGTTGACGACGTCGTAGGGAACAGCGGCGACGCGTGCCGCAGCGGCGGGCGCGGGCCGGAGAGCACGGAACGGAATGATGGCGGCCATGGGAAGAACAAATTATCTCCCGAGCTGCGCCAGCGCGCGGTCGCGCGCCGCGCGGAACGCCTCCATGGCGGCGGCCGGCACGGGCTCGCCCGGCGGCAGGTTGCGCATCTCGCGAAGCGGGTTCACGAACGCGCCATTCCTTCGCAGCGCATAGTGCAGGTGCGGCCCGGTCGCGAGGCCCGTCGATCCAACGAGCCCGATCACCTGCCCCTGGTCGACCCGCGCGCCGACGCGCATGCCGGCTCCGAACGTAGACAGATGCAGGTAGTCCGACTCGTAGCCGCTCGCGTGACGGAGCCGGATCATCCGGCCGTTGACGTTGTCGAACGTCGCGGACACCACCGATCCCCCGGCAATGGCCACGACCGGCGCTCCCGGTGGCGCGGCGTAATCGACGCCGCGATGCGCGCGCTCGAGGTGCAGCACGGGATGCATCCGCGCCGCGGAGAAGCCTGACGTGATCCGGGGCTCGAACTTCAACGGCGAGCGCAGGAAGAAACGGCGCAGCGAGCGTCCCTGCTCGTCGAAGTAGTCAGCCTTCCCGGCGGGCGGCGTGAAGCGGATGGCGCGGAGCAGCCGGCCGTCGTTCCAGAATTCGGCGGCGGTAATCTCGCCGTAGGCCGGCGCGTGTCCCTCGCGCGAGAACCGCTCGAAGGCCACCGCGAATCGATCCTGCGGCTGCACCTCGGTGTTGAAGTCGATCTCGCCGGCGAGAACGCCAGCGAGCGCAATGGCCAGCTCCGGGCTCTCCCCCTCGGCAGCCATCGCCTGGAACAGCGACGGCGTCGCCGTACCAATCGAACCAAACGCAACGGCGTGCTCGAGCGTTCGTTGAATCGGCAGCACGTCCGCGTGGAGCTCGCCCGGCGCCGTCGAGACTTTCAGGATCGATTCGTTGTCGATTTCGTACTGAAACTCGCGCAGCCCTCCGTCGAGCGTCCGTTCGAGCACAAACGGCTGCGAAGCCCGCAGGCGCCGGACATCGAACACGCGGCGACTGGCTTCGATGACATCGACGACGGCCGCATTCGTCAGGCCGGCCCCTCGCAGGATCGCCTCGAGCGTGCTGTGTTGCCGGACCACGCCGTTGATCAGCGTGGTGTCAGGCGCAAGGGTGATGTCGCGGGCGGTGGACGATGATGCGGGGGGACCGTCGGCGCATCCGACGACCCCGGCGGCAGCAAGGAGCGCGATCAGCCGGAGCCCGGAGAACCGCAAGCCGCCGCTAGCCTATCTCAATTCGGGTCGTTTCTTGGGAAGACCGCGCGAAGGATCGAATCGAACGGCGTCGGGGCATCGGCCGGCGGATTCGGCGCGCGGGGCGCCTGTTCGGGCGAGGCCTGCGGCTGCTGCGTGACGACTACCGGCCGCTGATTGAGCGGCTCGGCGCACGTCGTTTGCAGCAGGACCTGCAACGCCATCGCGCCGGTCCGGCGGCTGCCGGGAACGCTGCTGATGTCGGAGAACGAACGCTGTGCTTCCACCGCCGACCTGAAGGCGAGGCGAGGATGAATCTGCAGCGCCTCCTGCAACCACATGCGCAGGGCCGACGATGTGCCCGGGCGGGATGTCATTGAGGCGTCGGTGGCCGCGAGGACAAGGTCTGAAACGCCGCGCGGGTATTCGGCGGCGTGCAACGGCCGCTGCAGGACGATCGCGAGCACCAGCGCGCCCATCTGCGTCACATCGGACTGCTGATCGAATCGCGGCAGGTTTGCCGCCGCCGGCATCGCGAGCCCGAATTCCTTCCAGAGCTGCTCGCGATTGCGCTGCAGGACCTCGAGCGCCGCGCCAAAGACGCAATCGGTCAGGACGACCCGGCCGTCGTTCGTGATCACGACGTGGGCGGGGCTGAGCGCCCCGTGGGCAAGGCCACCCGGCCACGCATGCAGCGACGCAATGATGTTGATGATCAGCGAGGACAGTTCCAGCATGGCCGACTCGGGCACGACCTCGCCGGTTGATTCGAGGTGCGCGAGCAGGTGCGACAGCCGCACACCGGTCGGCGCGTCGCTGACGGCCCGCAGCGATGACCCGTCGCGCTCGATCCGCCGCACGGCGGCGAAGGAGCGCGCCTCGAGATCCGCGTATCGCGACGCGCGTCCGCGGATCGCCTGCTCGACGACGGGCTGCGACGCGAAAGGCGCCGCCAATCCAAGTGCCTCGGTGTTGCTGCGTCCGTCCGCTTCAATCGTCCGAACGCCAAGTCCGTCTTCCAGCGAGTATGTTTCCCCGGGGATAATCCGCCTGACCACGCTGGTGTGCGGTGCAACGAGCGCACCGTGCGCGATGGGTGGATTCGCCCCAAAATGGCGTTCTTACGGTCGAAGCCCAGCGCGGTCCTTGCCTGCCTCGTTACAAATCGGTTACTCGATGGCGGCGTTCTGTAACCGGGCCCGCCGCGCCACCTGCTACACTGCCAGACCAATCCCCCATGGAATTGGTCATCGCCATCGCCGCGGCGGCGCTCGCGGCGCTGCTGGCCGCGTGGATCGCGCGGTCGTCGGCCCGGCGCCAGTTTGCCGATGAAATGCGCGAGGCGTTCCAGTCGCTTGCCGCCGACGCGCTCAACAGCAACCGCGCCGCTTTCCTCGATCTCGCGAAGGCATCGTTCGAAGGCTTCCAGGCGCAGGCGGCGCTCCAGTTCGACTCCCGCCAGAAGGCAATCGACGGGCTGGTGCAGCCGATCGCCGACACGCTCAAGAAAGTCGACGTGAAGCTTGGGGAGGCTGAGCGCGAGCGGCTCGAGGCCTACGCGCGGCTCACCGAGCAGGTCACCGCACTGGGATCGACCGCGCATACCTTGTCGCGCGCCCTCCGCACCCCGGCCGTGCGTGGACGCTGGGGCGAAATGCAGCTCCGGCGCGTCGTCGAGATCGCCGGGATGCTGCGGCGATGCGACTTCGACGAGCAGCCGGCGCTGCACGGCGACAACGGGCGGCTGCGGCCGGATCTGATCGTTCACCTTCCGGGCGGCAAGCAGATCGTCGTCGACGCGAAGTCGCCGCTCGACGCGTTCCTTGACGCCCAGGAGGCGGCCGACGAGGAGACGCGGACGCTGAAGCTGCAGGCGCACTCGCGCCAGGTGCGCGAGCACATGGACAAGCTCGGCAGCAAGGCCTACTGGGAGCAGCTCACAGAGTCGCCCGAGATGGTGGTGATGTTCCTGCCGGGCGAGACGCTGTTCAGCGCCGCGCTCCAGCACGATCTCAGCCTGATCGAGCACGGCCTCCAGCAGCGCGTCCTGCTGGCCAGCCCCATCACCCTCATCGCCCTGCTGACCACGGTCGCGCACACGTGGCGCCAGGAGGCGCTGACCGAGAATTTCCGCGAGGTGGCGACCCTCGGCAGGGATCTTCACGAGCGCCTCGCGAAGTTCGCGGAACACCTCGACGACGTTCGCAAGAAGCTTGACGGAGCGGTGCAGTCCTACAACGCGGCCGCGGGATCCTTCGAATCGCGCGTGCTCGTGTCGGCGCGGCGGCTCCGCGATCTCAAGGTGACGACGGCGGAGGAGCTGCCGCCGGCGGAATCCATCGACACCGTGCCGCGCGTGCTGAAGCAGATCGGTTTAATGGGGCTCCCGGACGAGGCGACGACCGACGAGGCAGAGCCTCTCTAACATCCCGCACATATAATTGCCGGATGGACTCTGACGCCGGCACGACGGCGCCACCTGCCCCGCTCGACTTCATTCGCGAAATCGTTGCCGAAGATCAGCGGACCGGAAAGCACGGCGGGCGCGTCCACACGCGCTTTCCGCCCGAGCCGAACGGCTACCTGCATATCGGCCACGCGAAATCGATCTGTCTCAATTTCGGCGTGGCCGCGGAATTCGGCGGGCTCTGCAACCTCCGCTTCGACGACACGAATCCGACAAAAGAGGACGTCGAGTACGTCGAATCGATCCAGGAAGACGTCCGCTGGCTCGGCTTCGAGTGGGGCGCGATGTTTTATGCCTCCGACTACTTCGAGCTGCTGTACCGGTACGCCGAAGAGCTGATTCGCCGGGACAAGGCGTACGTCGACAGCCTCAGCGCCGACGACATCCGCAACTACCGGGGCACGCTGACCGAGCCGGGACAGAACAGCCCGCATCGTGACCGGCCGGTGTCGGAGAATCTCGACCTGTTCCGCCAGATGCGGGCGGGCGCATTCCCCGACGGCGCGCACGTCCTGCGGGCGAAGATCGATATGGCGTCGCCGAACATCAACATGCGCGACCCCACGCTGTACCGGATCCGGCACGCCGCGCATCACCGGACCGGCGACGGTTGGTGCTTGTATCCGACCTACGACTACGCGCACCCGATCTCGGATGCGATCGAGGGCATCACGCACTCGATTTGCACGCTCGAGTTCGAGGATCACCGCCCGTTGTACGACTGGATCGTGGATGCGCTGAGCGGGGCGGTCGAGTTCAAGTCCCGCCCGCAGCAAATCGAGTTCGCGCGGCTGAACCTGAATTACACGGTGATGAGCAAGCGAAAGCTGCTCGCGCTCGTGCAGCAGCAGCTGGTGAGCGGATGGAACGACCCGCGCATGCCGACGATCGCCGGCATCCGGCGGCGCGGCTACACGGCCGACGCGGTCCGCGATTTCTGCGCGCGGATCGGCGTCGCCAAGAAGGAAAACGTCATCGACATGGCGCTCCTCGAGCACACGGTCCGGGAGGATCTGAATCGCCGCGCGCTACGCGGTCTTGCGGTGCTGCGCCCGCTGAAGGTGGTCATCGAGAACTACGAGGAGGGGCGCGTCGAGCAAGTCGAGGCGACGAACAATCCCGAGGATCCCGCCGCCGGCACGCGCCGCGTCCCGTTCTCGCGCGTCCTCTACATCGAGCAGAACGATTTCATGGAGGAGCCGCCGAAGAAATTCTTCCGGCTCTCGCCGGGCGCCGAGGTGCGCCTGCGCTACGCCTACATTCTGAAGTGCGAGCGCGCCATCACGGACGCGTCCGGCGCGGTGGTGGAGCTGCGCTGCACGTACGATCCCGGTTCGTTGAACGGGCCGACGGCAGCGCGCCGCGTCAAGGGCACGCTTCACTGGGTCTCGGCCGAGCACGCGCGCGGCGCGGAAGTGCGCCTCTACGAGCGCCTGTTTGTGTCAGAGGATCCCGGCGCAGGCGGCCGTGACCCGCTCGACGATCTCAATCCGCGCTCGCTCGAGCGGATCGAAGACGCGAAGGTGGAGCCGGCGCTGGCGTCGGCCGCGCCGGGCACCCGCTTTCAGTTCGAGCGGCAAGGGTACTTCTGCGTCGATCCCGATTCGCGTGAGGACAAGCCGGTTTTCAATCGTACGGTCACGTTGAAAGACTCCTGGGCGAAGATCCAAAGGCGGACCTAAGGGTCCGCCTCTACGTTCGCATTCAGTCGTCGAGGCGCACCTTCAGGTGCGCCTACCCAATCCCCACCTCCGCGTTGAGACGCGAGACGATGTGCTTCCAGGCAAGGTAGTACGCCGCCATCCCGATCGGGATGACCGGAAGCGCAAGTTGCCATTGAATCGTGAAGACGTCGAGCAGACGCCCCAGCGCTATGCCCATCGGAAAGAGCAGCAGCGGCAGGAGCGCGCCGTGCAGGCCGAGCGGTAGTCGCAACCGCGAGCGGAGTGCGAGGTGCAGCATGTTCCAGACGCCCCACAGATTGGGCACGACCGCCATCGGAAACACGATTGCGCGCACAAGTGGCCTTGCCGGCAGTTCGGAGACGAATTGGCTTGGCACCTCGTAGTAGAACCCGAAATAGGAGTAGAGCACGATCACCACCAGGAGGAACATCGTCGGGACCACGATGCCCGCCATGTAGGCGCGTAAGTACGGATGCGGTCGCATGATGACCTCCATCACAGGTGATAGGCGAGGACGAACATCCAGCTCGGAAACATCAGCAGCGTGGTCGCGATCATGGCCGCCAGGCTGAGGTCGACCCACGACCATTCGGCCGGCTCCTGGAGGCGGCACTCGACCAGGGACCAGAGATCGCGCGACGGCCGGTCAACGGAGGCCGGCGGACGCGCGGTGCGCAGCAGCCGTGCAAGAGAATCGTTGTCAGTCATGGCCGAATACCCAGTTGGCTCAGCTCCAGTCTCAACGCGCGCGTCGCGCGAAAGACGCGGGACTTGACGGTGCCGACGGGAAGATCGAGCGCGTCGGCGATGTCTGTGTAGGGCAGCTCCTCGATGAGCGCGAGGGTCGCGACGACCTGCAGCCGGGGCGGCAGCCTGCGAAATGCGAGGGCGACGGCCTCGCTGACGCTCGAATCCGGGGCGGCGGGCGCCGCGATCCGCTCATCGGCCACGGCCCACGCGGCTCGCGGACGAGCGGCTCGAAGATGATCCTTTGCCACGTTGGTCGCGATGCGGCGCATCCACGCGCCGAAGCTTCTCGACCAGTCGAACCGCGCGCGCCCGCGATACGCCCGCCAGAACGCTTCAACAACCACGTCTTCGGCAGTGCCGGGATCCCTGACGATCCTCAGCGCCCAGCGAAACACCTCGAGCTCGAACTGCCTGAAGAGCGACTCGAACGCGTCGCGGTCCCCGTGCACGAACCGCTCGAGCACGCCACGATCCGGGTCGTCCCGCATCTCTGTCTACCTGCCTTACCGGGGGTATGGGAGGAAGGTTCCCTTGCCAAGTTCGAAGTGCGCACTTACTTTTCACTTACTTGAAACTTCCCACTTCGAACTTCGAACTTCGAACTTCGAACTTCGAACTTATCTCTGGTGCCGCAGGCACCACTCCCTGAGCTGCTTGGCCACTTCCATGGCTGCGGGCTCGGTCGACATTCGATCCGACAGCCACGGCAGGCGCCACGTCCAGTTCGACTCGCTCACGGTGGCCGGCTGATTGATGCGATCGCGCCAGCCGAAGATGTCCTGGATCGGCAGGATGAGGATGTTGGAGCCCGACGCGTACAGCGTTTCGATCAGCGCCTCGTGGATGGCGTTCGGGAGGCCGGGCGCGTCGATCGACGCGAGATCGTCCTCGGCGAGGCGCTCGCGCACTGACGGAATGGCGACGACGGCTTCCCGCTCGTCGCGCGGCGCGCCTTCCCACCAGATCACCAGCGGTTCCGTGTCGTGCGTGCCCGAGGTCGCCACGGACACGGCCGGGTAGTCCACCGGATCCGTGAACGGTTGGCCGCGTACGCTCCACTGCCGCTCCCACCGGAACACCTTGAAACCGGGGACCGACAGCCTCGCGAGCGATGCGCGCACGAAGTTCGGAATGATGCCGAGATCCTCCGCGATGATCTCTGCCCCTGGCTCGCGGAACACGGCGAGGACGCGCTCGCCTAGCTTCTGCTGCGCGTCCGGCTGATCGGGCGTGAACTGCGCCGGGCCGCCATCGTGCGGCCTGAAGTAGGTGCGATAGAAGCCGACGGCGTGGTCGACGCGATACCCGTCGAACAGATCCGCGTTGCGGCGCGCTCGATCGCGCAGCCAGTCGAAATCGCGGCGGGCCAGGACATCCCACTTGTAGACCGGCGATCCCCAGTCCTGCCCCGCCTCGCTGAACGCGTCCGGCGCGACGCCGACCGACGCGTCCATGCGGAATTCATCCTGCCGCGCCCAGACGTCGGCGCTGTCGCCGCTCACCATGAACGGGAGATCGCCGTACAGCGCGAGATCGCCCGCGCGATCGCGGGCCGTGCCCCACTGATCGCCTGCGAGCCATTGCAGGTACTGCCGGAACAGAATGTCGTCGGCGAGCTCCGCGCGTGCCGCCTCGAGCGCTTCCGGCTGTCGCGTGCGCACCGGCTCAGGCCAGCCGGTCCACGCGCGCTCGTCGTGCCGCGCATGCAGCGCGCGGAACAGCGCGTAATCCTCGAGCCACCAGGACTGCTCGGTCGCGTAGTTGCGGAAGGCCGCGGCGCGGCGCGTGCCGTCCTTCCACTCCGTGTCGCGGAAGCGCGCAAAACAGCGTCGCAGCGCCGTCTGCTTCAACGGCCGCACCTCGGTGTACTGAATCGTCGTCGCCGCCCGCGCGGCATCGAGGCGCGCGCGCAGCGCCGGCTCGAGGCGCGCCTCACCGCCGATCTCCGCGAAGTCCTCGACCTGGTCGAGCGTGATGAACTGCGGATCGATCGCCATCGCGCTGAGCGCCGAGTATGGAGACGACTCGCCGGGAGGCATCTCGTTGATGGGAAGGAGCTGAATGATCCGCTGGCCGCCCGCGTGGAGCCAGCGTGCCATCGCTTCGATGTCGCCGATCTCGCCGATGCCCCAGCTTCGTGATGAAGGAATCGAAAACAGCGGGATGAGCACCCCCGCGCGACGATGTGGCGCCATTACGAGCTCGCCAATTGCAGCAGGCGCGCCGACGCGTGCGCAAAGGCGTCCGGCTCCGGCAGAAGACTGACGACGATGAACGCTTCGCGTGCCAGGTCGAAGAAATAGCCGGGATGAACGAGGATCCCTTCGTGCTCCAGTAGGTCGAGCACGAGCTGCTCTTCCGTGCGCGTCGCCGGAACGCGGATGACCCCGGACCATCCGCCTTCTGTCCGCAGGACCTCGCAGGCGGAGAACGATCGCGCGAGGCCGCGAAGCGCTCGCAGGTTCTCACGCACGCGTGCATGAATGTGTCCGCGCACGGCCGCGCCCCTGTCGAGCAAATCGGGCAGCGCCGCCTGCACGGGCGTCCCGACGGAGAGAAAGCTGTCGGCAATCAGCTCGAGGCCCGCCAGCGCCGCATCTCGCGCCGCCGCGGGGCCGCCCGCAACGATCCATCCCAGCTTCAGCTGCGGCAAGCCGACGGACTTCGACAATCCGCCCAGCGTGAACGCGAGCACGTGGCTGCGAACGGCGAGGTCGGTCAGCGGCGCATCCGTCTCGAGCGGGTAGTCGACGAACACTTCATCGGCGATGAGCGCCCAGCCGCGCTCGCGGCACAGCATCGACAGCCGCTCGATGTCCCGTGAGGTGATGAAGGACCCTGTTGGATTGTTTGGGGACACGACGATGACCGCGCGAACCTCCTGCGGTGCCGCACTGATGGCGCCGAAGTCGATCTCCCATCGACCGTGATACTCGAGGTCGTACGGCGCAGCGCAGATACTCTCGAGCCGGGTGAGATGCTCGAACAGCGGATAGCTGGGACGCGGCACGAGCACCGACTCGCCGGGATTGCACAGGAGTTTGAACAGCCACGTGTAGGCTTCGCTGGTGCTCGCCGTCAGGACAACGTGCCGGGGATCGACCGTGACGCCGCGCCGCGCGTGATCAGCGGCCACGGCGGCTCTCGCGGACGGCAATCCACACGGCTGCGGGTCGTACCGGAGCGCCGGCCGGTCGGCAAGTCCACGCAGCAGGTCGGGTGGATACGCGATGCCGGCGCGCGTCGGATTCGACTCGGTCAGGTCGATGACCGCCGCCCCTTCCAGGCGCCGGCGCACGAGCGCCTGCGTCAGCGCGTTGAGGTCAGCGTGAGGCGGCAGGCGTCGCGAGAACATCGGCGTCGCGCGCGAAGGCGGAGTACTCGAGCATCTGGGTCTCGAGATCGAGCGGATACGAGATCGCCACCTCGACAATCTCCTCACGCTCGTACCGCGGGGTCAGCCTCGGCATGACGATGGCCATGTACGACGGCAGGTTCAGCGCGTCCACGCGCGCGACGACTTCGTCTCGCAGCGCCGGATCGAAGTGGACCCCGTAGGTTTCGAACAGCGTCCTGGCCGCCTCGTAGTCCCCCTCGCCCTTGATGCGCTGGACTTCAGCCAGCAGCCGGCCGACGCCTTCACGGAATGCGGCGGGGTCGGTCATCACGTAGTACGTCTTTCCGTCGCGCGTCCGCACCTCGATCGCCGAGGTGTGCTCGTGCGCCTCGCTGACGTTCGACAGGGACAGGGACTTGCTGCCGTACTGTTCGCGAATCGTCTGATCGTTCGGGAGGTTGATGCCGATGGGCGTCACCGGCCCCGAGTCGCCGGTTTCGACGACGACCTCGATCGCCTTCGCCGTGATGCCGATCACTTCCGGCTTGCGGAACCGCGGTTCCCACGGCATGTGATCCTCGAACCACTGGGCGTTGGCCGCGAGCGTCTGGATCTTCCGTGTCTTCTCCTCGTTGACGTAGTACACGACCGCTTCCCATGCGCCCTTCGTGCCGCGCGGGTCCATGTACACCTCGACGAAGCCGTTGATCGTGTCGACGGGCGATGACAGATCCCGGACCCACGCGATGTCGTACGCGGTCCGGTCCGCCTCCTCGCCGGTGTGATAGAAGCGAATCAGCGCGCGCAGGGAGTCGGCCATCCCGGGGGTCGCGTATGGAAGCGCGTCCTCGAGATGACGCACGATCGCGCGAATCTCCCGGTCGTACTTGCCTCCAACCCTGTACACCTCTTCGACGAGCTGCCCGTCGCGCTCCACGAGCCGCGAGTTGAGGCCGTACCGCTCCGTGAACCGACCCAGGGCCGCCATTGTCACGCCGACGTACAGGTTGTTCGCGCTCTCCAGGAGGATGTCGCGTCCGTGCCCCGGCATCTTGTTCGTCACGACGGCATCGACGGCAGGGTCGAACAGCATGGGCGCCAGCCGATCGACGAGCGTCTCGGGGGAAGCGCCCGACGCCGCCCCGGCAGCCACCATCGCCTCGACGAGCGCGTCGCGTGTGAGGTTCAGGACGAATTTGCGCGCCGTGAGGTTGTTGTACGGGCCCGTGTTGATCCAGAACAGCTTTGTGTAGCGACGAATCTCCGCGAGGGCGTCCGGGGCGACCTCACTGTCATGGCGCAGGATGTTCTCCAGCAGATCACGGATCTCGAGGTTCAGCGCGTGACGCTGGTCGTAGTAGATGTCGCGGCCCGCAAGCGCGGCCAGGTAGAGATGCCAGACCAGGATCTTCTGCCGCAGCGGCAACGCCGCGAACCCATCGGCGTACACCTGGACGACCGCGACGTGGTCAACGCGCTCGAGCAGGCAGGGCCGTCGGTCCATGGCAGCCACAATACCAAGCCAGATTGGGAGTTGGAAGTTGGAGCTTTGGAGTTGACAATACGGTCATGACTTCACGCCTCCGGCGCCACCTCCTCGCACTGACGATTCCTCGTGTCGCTGGTTGACGCCCTGACGTCGGGAACGACCGTGATCGCCGCGGAGCTGCGTCCGCCTCGCGCGGAGCTCGGCTCGCGCGAAGGCATGGACGCCTGGATCGACATGTACCACGCGGTGCGGAGCCTCACCCGCCACGATGTTCGGGTGTTTCTCACCGACAGCGCGATCGGCACGCAGGAGGAAAACAACCTGCGGCACCTCGTCACGAATCTCGGGCGCGACGTGGCGCACGATCATGTCGTCCCGTTCCTCACGTCGAAGCATTCGCTGGAGTTCTGCCTGTCGTATGCCGAGCAGGCATGGCAGCACGGCTTTCCATCGCTTGTGGTCCTTGGGGGCGACAAGAGCGTCGGCCGGCCGAGATGCATGGCGCATGCCTGGCAGCTGCGTGCGCTGATCCGCGCGCGTGAGCCGCGTCTGATACTCGGCGGATGGGCCAACCCGTACGCCGACCCCGCGCAGCAGGCCGACTACATGGCCGACGACAGCTTCCACGCGGAGTACTACCTCACGCAGATCGTCAGCCACCTCGACGTCGCGCCGGTCGAGCGCTTCATCAGGGAAACCGGGCGCCGCGGCATCGGCAAGCCGGGGATGTTCGGCGTGTTCTACTACCGGAGCGGGAACCCGAAGACGCTCGCCGCGCTCGGGCAATTCCTGCCGGTGCCGATCGACGGTGTCGCGCGGGAGTTTGCCGCGGGTGCGACCCCGCTCGACATCTGCGCGCGCACGCTGCGCGCCATGATCGACGTCGGCGCGCGGCATTTCTACATCAGCAATCTGCCGCTGCACGGCGCCGCCACCACGCTCACCGCCATTCTCGACCGGCTCGGCGCCAGCCCGCAGCAGGCAGCCGGCCGCCGGCGGTAACTGCCTGCTGCCCGCTGCCTGCTCACTTAACGTGACGCCCGCCGTCGACGCGGATTGTCTCGCCCGTGATGAAGTCGCTCTCGATGAGCGACACGACGGTCTTGGCGATCTCGATCCCGCCGCCCCAGCGTCCGAGCGGCGTGGCGCGCTCGACGGCCGCCGATTCGGAGTCGGAGGTGCCCTCCGGCGCGACGATCGGCCCGGGCGCGATCGCGTTCACCAGGATCTGGTCGGCGGCCAGCTCCAGCGCAAGCGCTTCGGTCAGCGCGATCACGCCCGCCTTGGCGACGTAGTACGGCAGATACCCCGGATAGCGCGGACGGCCGCTGCGCGCCACCCAATCCGAGAAATTCACGATCCGCCCACCGCGCGTTCGCCGCATGTGCGGGACCGCGGCGTGTGAACAGAGCCACGCTGCGCGCAGGTCGATGGCCATCTGCGTATCCCAGTCCGCGACGGTGATCTCGTCGATCGGCTTCAATCGGTAGATCGAGGCCATGTTGACCAGGATGTCGAGGCGCCCCAACTCGGCGACCGTATCGCTGACGACCTGCTCGCACGCCGCCGGCTGCTGCAGGTCGGCCTGCAGCACCAGGGCCCGCCGGGTCAGCGCACGCAGGGCACCCGCGGTCTCCTCGGCCTCGGCGCGCGACGCGCGATAGACCATCGCCACATGAGCGCCCCGGCGGGCGAGCTCGGTCGCGACCACGGCGCCAATGCGGCGGCCGCCCGTAATCAGCGCGACTTTGTCGGTGATCTCCACGGCGCCCCAGTCTAGTCCGCCTGAAGGCGGACTACCGCGTGCCCTCGGGCGGGCCGTCCGGGCGGATCCTCGCTGCGCGAAAGGCCTTTCGGCTGCTGTAAGCGATCCTGCCCGTGACACGCGTTATCCCGTTGATCCTTAATGGTTCGCCCGTGGCCCGCTTCCTGCTCCGGCCGGGCCTCGAGTCTTCACCCGACGACATGACGGAGATGGCCACGACGTGAAAAATTCCTTGTTAAGTTCGTTAAGTAGTTAAACTCGTCGTCAGGCTAGCGCCTATGGCGCCCGGATCGGCCCCTGAATTTGTTTTAGTTAGGAGAGCTCGTGCCCCATCGCGTAGTTGTGATCTGTTCGCTCGCCGCGGCGGCGCTGCTCGTCTTGCCGGCAACATCTCAAGCCCAGTCGCCAGATGTCGCGTCGATCGTGGCGCAGCCGGATTTCACCGTGGTCAACCTGCCGACGACGCGGCGGTTACCGCCGATGAAGAGCGCGTTCCGCGTGACGCATCGCTTCGGGCGTTCGCTTACGCGTGGCAGCTTCGGGGAAGCTGCTGAGAACATTTTTGGGCTCGACGATGGCGCACAAATCGGACTCGAGTACCGATTCGGCGTGATGCGCGGATTACAGGCGGGGATTTATCGAACCAGCGATAAGACGATCGAGTTCTTCGGCCAGTACGACATGTTCCGGCAGAGCGAATCGATGCCTGCGACCGTCGACGTGGTCGCCACCATCGAGGGGCTGAACAACTTTCACAAGGGAACTGTTGTTGAGAAGGAGGACAACGAGTACGCCACCTCCATCGGTGTGCTGCTCTCCCGGACGATCGGCGACCGGGCGGCCTTCTACCTGCAGCCGACGTTTGTCGCCCATTCGAACGTTTACTCAACCGCCGGATGCCTCGAGCATCTCGAACACGGCCATGACATCCCGGGGTGTGCTACTGTCCAGACGGTTGGTGTCGACTCCAACACGTTTCTCGTTAGCCTCAGCTCGCGGGTAAAGATTCGCCCGACGGCCTACCTGGTGGGCTCGTGGACGCCCCGCGTGAGCGGCTTCGGGCCGGGAGTAGCGCTCGCGGCCTTCGGCATCGAAAAGCGGCTCGGCGGGCATGTATTTCAGCTCAACTTCTCCAACTCGATCGGCACGACGATGGCCCAGACCGCCCGCGGTTCCAGCAACAACACCGACTGGTTCATGGGCTTCAACATCTCTCGCAAATTTTTGTGAATGGAGAGAAAGCAATGAAAGATTTCTGGATTGTTGCACTCGCCCTCGGTGTTCTGACCGCCGGCTGCGGCGGCTCCAAGTCGCAGTCACCGACTGCGCCAACTCCCAACCCGAATCAGGTGAAGTTCACGGCAACATTGTTGCCCTCGAACGTGGTGCCCGCTATCACCAATGCTGACGCAAGCGGTCGAGGTACCGCCACCATCACGTTCAACTTGACAAGGGATGCGGCAGGCGCGATCGCGGCTGTCGCTGTTGACTTCACGCTGGACCTGAACAGCTTTCCGGCCGGCACGGCGGTAACCACCGCGCTTATCCATCCAGGCGCGGCTGGCGCGAACGGCGGCGGGCTCATCGCCATGGGTCTGGGCGCCGGTGAGATTGTATTGGTCAACGGCACGCAAACCGGCATCACCAAGACTGCGGTGACGGCCGCGGCTTTAACCCCCACGGCCGCACAGGACGTCATCAACAATCCATCGAATTATTACTTCTTGGTGCACACGGGTCTGAACCCCGGCGGCGCGGCACGCGGTCAGCTCGTCAAGCAGTAACGGCTTAGGCTCCAGAGTCGCACCGTAAATTCGTCGTTCTCCTTCGCCGGCCAGTAACTCATCGTGCCTCGGCGCGCGACGAGCGACACACCATCGCCACATGAGCGACCCGGCGGGCGAGCTCGGTCGCGACCGTGCCTGCCGGGCCGCCGCCGGTCAGATCCTCGCTCTGCGAAAGGTCTTTCGCGGTCTGTAAGCAACGGATGGGCAGATCTCAGCTATTCTCTCGATCCTGCGGGGCCGGGCGATGGTCTGTTTCCTGCTATTGTCCCGGCGCTCGGCCTCGGCCCACGATATAAGGAGAGATTTGATGAGAAAGATTCTGTGGATCTGCGCGCTTGCCGCGAGCGCCACGCTATTCCAAGGCACCTCGGCGTCCGCTCAGACGACGGTGGTCCTGCGGGCAACGCTTAGCGGGGGTGAAGAAACCCCAAACCCGGTTCTGACGGGAGCGGTAGGCTCCGTCGAGATCGCCGTTGACACTACCAATCTGGAGATCGCGGTACGGCTGCGCGTCTTCAATCTCTCCGCCGGGTCGACCGCCTCCCACATCCACATCGGCCCAAAGCCCGTATCCGCGCCGGTCGTCATTGATTTTCCGATTGGA
>JAHFUO010000002.1:54112-85295 GCA_023265015.1 Acidobacteriota bacterium
GGGCTCTACGGCCAGCGCGAAGCGCGGGCGACGCTCGGCACCGATCCGGCCACGGTGGACGTCATCGCCGAGCTGACCTTCCATCCACTGAACAACTTCATCGGCGTACCCGAGTACACCGTGACCCTGGAGCCGACAACCGCCGCCCCGCCAATCCAGCCGCGCACGATCAGCCGCGTCCCGCGCTTTGGCCCGCGCCTGGCGGGCATGCCGCTGCCGTACCCGTACATGGTGGGGCCGCAGGCGCCGAACGGAAGCCAGCCGCTGCTTGGTGGAAGCTTCATCGCGAGCTTCGACGGACGCGCGCTCGATCCACGTGGAAGCTACGCGGTCGTGATCAGCGAGAAGCAGAAAGAGTTGGCGCGGGCGCGGGCGGATTTCGGCAGGCTGCGATAGAAGGCGGGTCCAAAAGGACCCGCCCTCCGCAGCGGAGGCCGGGTCTTTTCAGACCCGGCGTATGGGCTACGACAGGACCCGGACGACGACGCGCCGATTCTGCGCGCGGCCTTCCTTCGTGTTGTTCGGCGCCACCGGCTTCTCTTCGCCGTAACTGATCACGTTGATCTTGTGCAGCGGAATCTGGTGCTGCATGTAGAGATACCGCTTCACCGCCTCGGCTCGGTCGAGACCGAGCTGGTAGTTACTCGCCTGCGACCCGATGTTGTCGGTATGCCCCTCGACCTCGATGTACACGTTGTTCTTGGTATCGCCCTTGAGCTGTGCGACGACCTGATCGAGGCGCGTCTTCGCGGCGTCCGGAAGATCCGCCTTGCCCAGCGTGAAGTTCCCCTGGTCTTCGTTCAGGGTCACCTGGAAGATCAGCTTCCGTGCCGCCGCGGCGTTGGCCGCGACATCCGACGCGACCTGATCGACGCGCGTGCCGACCTGGCGGGCCGCCTGCGCGGCGGCGGCGGCGGCGGTGTTGGCCTGCTGCGCCGACTGCCCGGCGGCTTCGGCCTTCTGATCGACCTGGCCGATGCGGGCCTCATCCTGCTGGATGCGTGCCTGCGTCTGCTCGACCGTGCCGGCCAGGGTCGTGATCTTCGAGTTGACGTTGCCAACTTCTGTCTGAACGTATTTCTTGGTGGCGCACGCGGGGGCCGTCGCCACCGTCACGGCCAGCAATGATGCTGCGATTAAACTCTTACGCATTGTGACTCCTCCTCAAACGACCAGTAGCGTCTTCATCGCGCCGCGGTCATGTACCCGCCCCGCGCGTGAACGACCAGGTTCTTTTTCCGGGTACGAATCTCGAGCGGGTGCCATCCCGGACGCGCACCCGGCTCGAACGTGATCAGGTATTGGAAACGCAGCTCGCCAAAAAGGTCCTCAACGGCTGCGGCGGTGTGTTCCGGCATGCTGCAGATCCGCATGTCGCCGCCGGTCCAGCGCGCCAGGTCGGCGAGTGTTCCCACGTTCGAACTCTCGCCTGCCGCCCCGAGCACGGAGTATTCGCCACCCGGATGATCGAGCGGGTTCACGACCGTCAGCAGATACACAGGCACGTCGATCGAGCTCGCAATCCCGGACACCTGCGGCGGGGACATCCGGCTGTCGGTGTCGACACCGTCCGTGATCACGAGCACCGCGCGATGACGGTTCGTGCGATCGGCCGCCGATTTCGATGTCGCCGCGATCGCATCGTAGAGCGACGTCAGTCCCCACGGACGTCCGGCCAGGCTCAGGGCGCGAATGCGATCGAGGTCCGTCGTGAACGACACCACTTCCTGCATCTTCGAATCGAACGTGTAGAGCGCGGCTTCGTCGCCCCGGGTCCGCAGGTGGTTGAGGACGGTCCGCACCGCGTCACGAGCGCGATCCATGTTGCCGCCGATGCCCATGCTCCCGCTGATATCCAACAGGATCGCCACGCTGACCGGTGAGTCGCCGGAGTAAAAATCCTGGATCGGCCTCGAGAAGCCTGCATCGACCACCTGGAAATCGGCTTTCGTCAGATTGCGCACGACCCGGCCATCGGCATCCCGCACCGACGCGGTCACGGTCACGACCTCGACGCCCGATCTGAAGGTCGCGGCCGGCGCCTGCGGGGTCAGCGCAGGCACGGAGCCCTGCGCGCGGAGGCTCTCGGCCCCGAAGGCAAGCGTCATCGTGAGCACAAGGAAGGCGACTGGGCGCCGCGTCACAAGGCGAGCCATGTCAATGGGCTTGCCACTCGTTCCCGCCCTGAAAAAGTCGCAATTTACTGGGATATCGAGGCGCGTGGCCGTCTACGGCCTGCATCAACATGTAAATTCTTACATCACTCACGCATAAGGAGTGTAACAGTTAGGTTGTCGAGCCGACAAAGTCCCCAGCAGCAGGTCAAATCATGCATCAGCGTAAGATGGGACGAATGCCGATCTCCAGGACCGCCAAATCGATTCCAGTCTCCTCGCGGGTAAGCCGCTTTTCCTACGCCATCCGAAACATCGTCGTCGAGGCGCAGGCGGTTGAGGCGCGTGGAACGCACGTGCGGTACATGAACATCGGGGATCCGGTCGCATTCGGGTTCCAGACGCCCGTGCACCTGGTCGAGGCGGCTGAACGGGCGATGCGCGACGGCCACAACGGATATCTCGCGTCGGCCGGCATTGCCTCTGCTCGCGAGGCAGTCGCTGCCGACTACTCGGCGCGCGGGGTGCCGACGGCCGCGGACCGCGTGCTCATCACGACCGGCACGTCGGAGGGAATCGAACTCGCTCTCAGTGCGCTCGTCGACGAAGGCGACGAGGTGCTCGTGCCGCTGCCGACGTACCCGCTCTACACCGCGGTCATCGCGAAAATCGGCGCCCACGCGCGCTACTACCGCACCGATGCCCAGCGTGACTGGCAGCCGGATGTCGAGCACCTGCGCCACCAGATCACGCCGCGCACGCGAGTGCTGGTCGTGATCGATCCGAACAATCCCACGGGCGCGGTGTACACGCCGGCTGTGCGGCGCGCGCTCCTCGAGATTGCCGACGAGCACGGCCTGACGATCCTCGCCGACGAGGTCTACGGCGACCTGGGCTTCGATGGATCGGTGCCGCTCCTCGGCACGCTCGATCGGGACGCGCCGATCATCTCGCTGTCGAGCCTGTCGAAGGCGTACCTCGCGCCGGGCTGGCGCACGGGCTGGCTCGTGGTCGGCGCGACGCCGCGGCTCGATGACGTGCTCGTCGCGATCAAGAAGCTGGCGGACGGCCGCCTGTGCAGCCCGGGGCCGATGCAGTACGCCGTCACGGCCGCGCTGACAGGCAACAGGTCGCATCAGATCTCTTTCCGCAAGGCGCTTGCCGAGCGAGCCCGGCTGACGACCGACTCGCTGAACGCGATCCCGGGCATGCGCTGCGTGGCGCCGCGCGCCGCGTTCTACGCGATGCCGATGCTGTCGCTTCCGCCCGGACGCACCGACGAGGACTACGTGCTCGCGCTGCTGCGCGAGACCGGGATCCTCTGCGTGTACGGCTCCGGTTTCGGGATGCCGCCCGAGGCGGGCTCGTTCCGCATCGTGTACCTCGCCGATCCCGGCGAGCTCCGGCCGATCTACGCAGATATCGCCGCGTTTACGCGCCATTATCTGCAGCGGGCGTGACCCATCCTTCAGATTCGCCTCGCGCGCTCATCCGCTACGCGCTGGTCGGCCTCGCGCTGACCGTCGCGATCGCCTGGATGCTCTACGAGATCCGCGACGCGCTCATGCTCGTGTATATCAGCGCGCTCGTCGCCATCGGCCTCTCGCCGCTCGTCAACGCGATCGAGCGCAAGCGCCTGCCAAGCCTGCGCCGGAGCGCCCCGAGGTGGGCGGCGATTCTCGTGATCTACCTGTGCATCATCGGCACAATCGTCGGGGTCGCGATGCTCGTCGTGCCGGTCGTCGTGACGCAGGCGCGCGACCTGGCGGCGGCGTTGCCGCGGTTGTCGCATCAAGGGCAGCTGTGGCTGATCGATCGCGGGCTGCTGAGCCGGGAACTGTCGGCAACCGAGGCGGTCCAGCAGACGGCGGCGGGCGGCGGCGCGCCGGACGCGGTTGGCTTCGTCGTCAGCGCCGTCTGGAGATTCGTGGGCGGCGTGTTCGGCATCATCACGATTCTGGTGCTCGCGTTCTACCTGCTCGTGGACGGCGAGAACCTCGTCACGCTTTTCGTGCGCCTGTTCCCGCGCGGGAGGCGGGTGCGCGTCGAGGACGCGTGCCGCCGCGTCACGAGCAAAGTCAGCGCGTGGCTGGGTGGTCAGCTGCTGCTGGGAGGGATCATCGGCAGCACCGCCGCCCTCGGACTGTTCCTGATGGGCGTACCGTTCTTCTACGTGCTGGCGATGATCGCGGGCCTCGGGGAGATGATCCCGATCGTCGGGCCGATCCTGTCGGCCGTGCCGGCAATTGCCGTGGCGCTGTCCGTCAAGCCGGCGCTTGCGCTCGCCGTCATCGCGTTCTATTTCGCGCAGCAGCAGCTCGAGAATCACCTGCTGGTGCCGAAGATCATGCAGCGCCAGGTCGGCATCAGCCCGGTGGGCGTGATTATCGCGCTGCTGATCGGGGGGTCGCTGCTCGGCGTCATCGGCGCGATTCTCGCCGTGCCGACGGCGGCCATCCTCCAGGTGCTGTTCCAGGAACTCGTCCCCGAGGCCGATACTGATTGATGCCCGTTCGACTTCGCTCAGGGCACCCCGAGCAACGTCGAGGGGTGCGGCGCACCTCATACGCGCTCGCCGCCTACACCGTCATCGCGTTGACGATGACGTGGCCCCTTGCGGGGAGCCTTGCCCGCAACGTGGCGTGGGACCTGGGCGATTCGATCCTCAACATGTGGATCCTCGCCTGGGATGCTGAACAATTCCGCGCGATCTTCACGGGCCATCTCTCGCACATCCGCACGTTCTTCGACGCGAATATCTTTCACCCCGCTCCGCTGGCGCTCGCCTATTCCGAGCATCTTGTGCCGCAGGCGCTGCAGATCTTTCCGATCTATGCGGCGACGAAGAATCCGATCCTCTGCTACAACCTCCTGTTTCTCTCGACCTTCGTGCTGTCGGGCCTCGGCATGTACCTGTTCGTGCGTGAGCTGACGGGTGATGCGATCGCGGCCTTCACCGCCGGGCTGCTGTTTGCCTTCGTGCCGTACCGCATCCCTCAGTCGTCGCATCTGCAGGTGCTGTCGTCGCAGTGGATGCCGTTTGCGTTGTACGGCTTCCGCCGGTATTTCGATGCTCTTGGCGGGTCCGAAAGGACCCGCCCTCCAGTGGTCGGGCGGCGCGCGCTGGCGGGCGCAGCGGCGGCGGTCATCGCGGACAACCTTTCGTGCGGCTATTACCTGCTGTATTTCTCGCCGTTCGCCGCGGCATACGTACTGTGGGAAATCTGGCGGCACGACGGCTGGCGCAATCGCCGCCTCTGGATCGACCTCGCGGTTGCGGCGATCGTCGTGGCCGTCGTGACCGCGCCATTCCTGGTGCCGTATGCGCGCGTGCGACAGGAGCTGCAACTGTCGCGCTCGCTCACCGAGGTGACCCGCCTGTCAGCCGACGTCTACTCGTACGTGACGGCGCCGGAATTGGAGCGATTCTGGGGCCCGCGCCTGGCCGGCGTATTTCCGAAGGCCGAAGGGGAACTGTTCCCTGGCGTCGTGATCGCGCTGCTCGCGCTGGTCGGGTTGTTCCGGGGAGAGCCGGATCGCCGGCCGCCCGACTCGAGCGGCTTCGTTCCAGTTGCGCCGATGGATGAGCGATGGCGGACACCGCTGGCTCTCGTGCTCGCGGCGCTCGCGGCGCTCCACGCGGCGGCGGCCGTGGCGACGATTGTCTTCCGCCGCCTGGTCGTCAACGCCTGGCTGTTCGACATCCGGCTGAACAACGCGACGCAGCTGCTGCTGCGCGCGGCGATCGCGTATGCCCTCTACCTGGCGCTGTCGCCGGCGGCGAGGCGTCGCACGGCCGCGTTCATGCGCTCGCGCGGGTTCTTTCTCGCCGCGCTGCTGGGCGCGGCGTGGCTGTCGCTGGGGCCGGCGCCGCAGGTGCTCGGGCGGCCGCTCGACCTCGCATCGCCGTACCGCTTCCTGTGGGATCACGTGCCCGGGTTCGAGGGACTGCGGGTGCCTGCGCGCTTCGCGATGATCGTGATGCTGATGTTGTCGGTGCTCGCCGGGTATGGCGCGGCGGCCATTGCGCGACTGCGCGGCGGCGTCGCCGTGCTGGCGATACTCGGTGCCGCGTTTCTCTACGAGGCCGGCGCGGCGCCTTTCATCATCAACGGCATGTCGCCGGTGCCCGGGTTCAACACGCCGGAAGCGCGGCTGTATCCGCCGAATCGCGCGCCGTCGATCTACGCGGCCGTGGCTCGAATGGCGCCCGACGGCGTTCTGGCCGAACTGCCCCTCGGGCAGGCCGACTTCGACCTCCGCGCGATGTTCTATTCGATCGGCCACTGGCGGCCCCTGCTCAATGGATACAGCGGTTTCTTTCCGCTGCATTACGGACGCCTGACGTTCGCCCTCGGTGAGATCCCCCGCCATCCCGGCGTGTCGCTGGAGGCGCTCCGCGGTGCCGGCGCGACGCACGTGATCGTTCACGAGGCCGCGTATCTGGACGGAGAAGGTACGCAGACGACCGGCGTGCTGCGCCGCCTTGGCGCCATTGAACTCTTCCGTGATGGCGGCGACGTGCTCATCATGCTCCCTCACTAAAAAGTGTGAAGTTCGAAGTGTGAAGTTCGAAGTTCGAAGTTCGAAGTGTAAAGTCCAAAGTAAGTGAGAAGTTGCGCAGCGGCTGGCAGCCGCACTTCGAACTTACTTTCCACTTTGAACTTTGAACTTCACACTTACTTCGAACTTCACACTTCGACCTTCGCACTTTCGTATACTCACCGGATGCGGCCGGATCCCCTGCGCTTTCTATCCGACGAGCTCGATTCGCTCAAGGAGCAAGGTCTCTACCGGCGGCTGCGTGTGCTCGACGGCGAGCAGAAGGCGCACACGTCGATCGATCACCAATCCGTCGTCAACCTCTCCTCGAACAACTACCTGGGCCTGACGACGCACCCGAAGCTGCGTGAGCGCGCGCTCGAGGCGACGCGGACGCTTGGCGTCGGATCCGGATCGGTGCGCCCGATCGCCGGCACCATGCGCATCCACATGGAGCTCGAACGGAAGCTTGCGGAGTTCAAGCGCACCGAGGCGACCGTTGTCTTCCAGAGCGGCTTTGCCGCGAACGCCGGCACTGTCTCATCGATCCTCGGAAACGACGACGTCATCGTCTCGGACGAGCTGAACCACGCGAGCATCATCGACGGCGCGCGGCTGAGCCGAGCGACGATCAAGGTGTTTCCCCATCGCGACGCCGATGCGGCGCGGACGATCGTGGCGGCGCTGCCTCGCGACACGCGCACGCTCCTCATCACCGACGGCGTGTTCAGCATGGACGGCGATCTCGGCGCGCTGCCGGAGCTGTGCGACGTCGCCGACGAATTCGGCTGTGTGATGATGGTGGACGACGCGCACGCGAGCGGCGTGTTCGGAAAGAACGGCCGCGGCACCGTCGACCATTTCGGGCTGCACGGCCGCGTGGATGTGCAGGTCGGCACGCTGTCGAAGGCGATCGGCGCGCTCGGCGGCTACGTCGCCGGCTCGAAGGCGTTGATCGAGTTTCTCTATCACCGCGCGAGGCCGTTTCTCTTCTCCACCTCGCATCCGCCGGCGGTCGCGGCGGCGTGCCTGGCCGCCATCGACGTGCTGGAAACGGAGCCGGAGCTCATCGATCGGCTCTGGGACAACACGCGCTTTTTCAAGAGCGGCCTGCAGGCGCTCGGGTTCAACACCGGCCTCAGCGACGGCCCGATTACGCCGGTGATCGTCGGCGACGCCGCGCGGGCGATGCAGTTGTCGGATGATTTGTTCCGGGAAGGTGTGTTCGCGCAGGGGATCGGCTTTCCGACGGTGCCGCGCGACAAGGCGCGCGTCCGGACGATCGTGACCGCCACGCACACCCACGACGAGCTGCGGTTTGCGCTCGATTGCTTTGCGAAAGTCGGACGGACGCTTGACCTGATTTGATGTCTAATACTTTGCTGGATCGCATTGTGCTCCTGACGACCGTTCGAATAGCTCTGCCGCTGGCGCTCTTCGTCGCGTGCGCCACCCCGGCGCAGGCGCAGACGACCGAGCCGGACGGCGTCGCGACGCTGCTCAATCGCGTCGAGCAGCTCCTCCAGCAGAACGACCGCGACACGTTTCCTTCGCTGCTGTCCCCGTCCGACGTCACCGGCGACGTCGCCGAGCAGGCGACCGACGATCTCTTTTCGTACGAGACGACACGTGCCGTCGTGCGCGAGCGCGATCGCGAGCCGCTCATGAGCGCGCTGCCCGGAGACGGGTACCGCGTCATCGTCGAGATCCTCACCGAGACCGCCGCACGCGCGCGCGTGATGACCGCGCGCTTCGATCTGAAGCGGCCGCACGAGGGTGCCCTCGATTCGTGGCGCATCGTCGGCCTGGAGCGCCTGACGTTCGTGCAGGGCCTCTATCGGCTGCGGATCGACTCGTCGACGCAGTTCGTCGCGCGCGAGTTCACCATCCAGGCCCAGGACGTGCAGTTCACGCTGCACACCGGCTATGTGTTCCAGGTGATCAGCGGCGAGGGAGTGACCGGGCTGGTGCTGCTCGGGCGCGGCGAAATGCGGTTCTCACCCGCGCCTCAGACCGAGAAGGGACAGCTTCGCATCTTTGCCGGGAGCGACACGCTGACCGCGCTCTTCGGCGCCGCGTTCGTACGCGTGCATCCCGCCGATTACGAGACCCGCGTCAACATCTCCGGGCTCAGGCCGATGCCGGCGGACCCGCGCGAGGCCAGGCGGGCGCAGGAGGTGTTTGCCACCGAAGCACCGAAGTCCTTCAACATCGATCTCCACGATCTGAGCCGCGATACCTGGTACATCTTCCCGACGCCGGGCGACTTCATCGCCGAGGTCCGGACGAACAAGTTCGGCACGCTGACGTACTCGCGCAGCAACGGGAACCCGGAAGACGTCTCGCTGTTCGATCGGGCGCGGCGCAGGGCGATTTCGTTGTACGCGTCGCCGTCCATGCTGGCGCGGCGAGGCACGTACTACAACGAAGACAACCTCACGGGCTATGACGTCCTCGACTACAACATCGACGCCGCTGTGTATCCGGAGCGCAAATTCATCGAAGGAACAACGCGGCTCACCATCAGGATCCGGGCGGAAGCGGTGGCGACGTTGACGCTGCGGCTGGCGGAGCCCCTGGCGGTGTCGAGCGTCACGAGCCTGGAGTTCGGACGGCTCCTGTTTTTCCGCGTGCGCAACGACGAGAGCCTCATCGTGAATCTGCCCGTGTCGGCGCAGCGTGGCGCGGTTGTCACGCTGACGATCGCGTACTCGGGGCGCGTCCAGTCGCAGGGGCTCGACCGGGAGACCGTGGCGCTCGAGGCGCAGGACGACGACACCGAGCCGGCGAGGCTGTTCTCGTCCGAGCCGAACTTTCTCCTGAGCAGCCGGTCCGCCTGGTATCCACAGAACGTCGTCACGGATTATGCACGCGCGCGCATCCGGGTCACGGTGCCCGAAGGCTACGGCTGCGTCGGCAGCGGCCAGCTCGCGCCCGGCGATGTCTTGCTGCGCGAGGCCGCGAGTGGCGTCGGCGGCCACGCCTACGTGTTCAACGCCAACGAGCCTGTCCGGTACTTCGCGATCGTCGCCAGCAAGCTCGCTCGTGTGATCGACCTGACCGTCGACGCGCGTGACCTCAAGATCGCCACGGCCGCCACCTCCCGATCGGCTGGTCGGCCTGGTGTCCAGATGCGTCGCTACGACCGCGTGGCCGTCGCGGTGGAAGCGAACCCGCATCAAGTCGACCGCGGACGCGAGCTCGCGCCGACGGCGGCGGACATCCTGCGCTTCTACGGGACGCTGATGGACGACACGCCGTACGAGTCGCTGACCGTGACGATGCTCGAGCACGAGCTGCCGGGCGGCCACAGCCCTGCCTACTTCGCGATCATTAACAACGCCGCGCCGTTTTCGAAGCTGTACTGGGGCAACGATCCGGCGGCGTTCTCGGGAATCCCGGAGTACTTCCTCGCTCATGAGATCGCGCACCAGTGGTGGGGCCAGGCGGTAGGCTGGAAGAACTACCACGAGCAGTGGCTCAGCGAGGGCTTCGCGCAGTACTTCGCCGCGTTGTACGCGCAGCGCGCGCATGGCGACGCGTCGTTCATCACCATGCTCCGGCAGTTCCGCCGCTGGAGTCTCTCCGAATCGGACCAGGGGCCGATCGATCTCGGCTATCGCCTCGGGTTGATTCAGGGCCAGGGACGGATCTTCCGCGCGCTCGTCTACAACAAGGGCGCCTCGGTGCTGCACATGCTGCGGCGGCTCGTCGGCGACGAGGCGTTCTTCAACGGCCTGCGGCGTTTTTATGGCGAGCAGAAATTCCAGAAGGCCGGCACCGACGATCTGCAGGGAGCCATGGAGGCCGCCTCAGGGCGCTCGCTGGATCGGTTCTTCACTCGCTGGATCCACGGTGCCGACCTGCCCGTGCTGCACTACCGATCGACGATCCGGCCCGGCGAAGTCGTCGTCGAATTCACGCAGGACAGCAACGCCATCTTCGATGTGCCCGTGACCGTGACGCTGCAGTACGCCGATGGTCATATGCAGGATGTGGTGGTGGCGGTGACCGACGCCCGTGTCGAGCGCCACATCCCGACGACGGGGACCGTGCGCGAAGTTCAGATCAACCGCGACTCGGCCTCGCTTGCGAGGTTCGACGAAATATAGATTTCTCGCGCTTCGCGCGCGCTCGCGGGCATCACCGCGCTCACCGTCAAGCTGAACATTGATGAGATATGATCGGCCGGATATGGAAACGGTCACGTTGACGATCGACGGCCTGCAGGTCACGGTCGAGAAGGGACAATCGGTTCTCCAGGCGGCCATCGAAGCCGGCATTTCCGTTCCGTACTACTGCTATCACCCCGGCATCGGCGTCGACGGCTCGTGCCGCGTCTGCGTCGTCAAGATCGAAAAGATGCCGAAGCTGCAGACGTCGTGCTCGATGGCGTGCACCGACGGCATGGTCGTCTCCACGCGCGATCCCGAAGTCGTCGAGGCGCGCGCCGGCGTCTTCGAGTTCCTGCTCGTCAACCATCCACTCGACTGTCCCGTCTGCGATAAAGGCGGCGAGTGCCCGCTCCAGGATTTCTCCTACACCTTCGGCCCCGCCGACAGCCGCATGGACTTTCCGCGCCGCGTGTTTGACGGGGAGGGCGTGAGAGCCGACGTTGATTTCGGGCCGACGCTGATGTTGAACCGCAACCGGTGCATCCTGTGCACGCGCTGCGTGCGGTTCATGCGCGAGGTTGACGGCGACGCGCAGATCAACATCGTCGACCGCGGCTACGGCAGCGAGATCGCCACGTTCAGCGAGGAAGGTGTCCACTCGCTGATGTCCGGAAACCTGATGGACGTCTGCCCGGTCGGCGCGATCACGACGCGCGATTACCGCTTCAAGAGCCGTCCCTGGGACAACCCGAATGTCGTCGACACCACGTGCACGCTGTGCTCGAAGGGCTGCAGCACGAGCGCGTGGCTGAAGGCCAAGCCGGAGTGGGCGAAGGGATCTCAGCTGATCCGAATCACGCCGCGGTTCAACCCGGACGTGAACAGCTACTGGATGTGCGATATCGGGCGGTTCAACTACCACTGGATCGAGGGCGACGCGCGACTGCGCCGGCCGATGCAGCGGCGCGGCACCGCGCTCGAAGCGTCCACGTGGCACGAGGTGGAGCCGCGCCTGCGCGATGCCGTCCAGGCTGCCGGTTCGCCCGATCCGGCCTCGGTCCGCTTCCTCGTGTCGGCGCACGCCTCGACCGAGGAGCTGTTTGTTCTGAAGCAGCTGGTCGAAGGGCTGCGTGGCGCCGGCGGCCTGACATCGATCGCGGTCGCGTGGACGCGCACCGCGAAGAATCAGCCGGCCGGGACCAGGTTCACGATCCCTGCCACCGATGCGCCGAACGTCAACGGCGCCCGCGATCTCGGCTACCGCGTCGGCGCGGGCAACGAAGGGCTTCCGGATCTCGAAGACTTGCGCACCGCGATCGAGGGCGGGCGCGTCAAAGCGTTGTATGTGCTCGACCCGGGACCCGAGGGGTCAATCGGCGACGTGTCGTGGATCGTGGCGGCACGCCAAAGCGGCACGCTGCCGCTTCTCGTCGTGCAGGGCGTCCTGATGACCGATCTCTGTGCCGGCGCTGATTTCGTGCTGCCCGGCGCGGCGTTCGTTGAGAAGGACGCCATCTACACGAACGACCAGGGGCGCGTGCAGGCGGCGTCGCGCGCGATCGCGCCGCCAGGAGAGGCGCGCGAAGACTGGCAGATCCTGGTCAACGTCGCCGCTGCGCTTGGATTGTCGCTGGCGTACAGCAGCTCGGACGACATCCGCCGGGCGCTGGCCACGGCGATGCCGGGAAGCGCCTATGCGCAGGCAGGGCAGATCACGTTCACGCGCCCTGTGCCGGCGAAGAGCTGGCTGCAGTCATCGAATCCGTCCGAGCGGTGGAAGTGGGATTTCATGTTCCAGGATCTGCCGCCCGTGAAAGGTCACAACGTGCAGACGGAAGACATGGGGCGCGAGGGCGCATATATCCCCCTGAGAGCGGTGGAATGATCGAGAATGTCACGCTCCTCGCCGCGTTCGGCGCCGGGCTGCTCTCCTTCATCTCACCGTGCGTGCTGCCGCTCGTCCCCGGTTACCTGTCTTACATTTCAGGCCTTTCACTCGACGAGATGCGCGGCACCGGGGCCGTGGCGGCCGCCACGCCCGCCGTCCGCAACCGCGTGCTCCTGTCGTCGCTCGCCTTCATCATGGGCTTCTCGCTGGTGTTCGTCGCGCTTGGGGCATCGGCGAGCGTGATCGGCCAGTTCCTGATGGCGCGCCTGACCGTGCTTGGCCGGGTCGCGGGCGCGATCATCATCTTGTTCGGCCTTCACACGATGGGATTGCTCCGCATCGGCTGGCTGTACCAGGAGAAGCGCGTCCAGACGAACCGCAGGCCGGCCGGCTTCATCGGGGCCATGCTTGTGGGGGTGGCGTTTGCGTTCGGGTGGACGCCCTGCATCGGCCCGATCCTGGCGGGTATCCTCGCCGTCGCGGCCGCGCAGAATACGATCGGCCAGGGAGTGCGCCTGCTGGCAGCCTACTCGCTCGGGCTGGCCATTCCATTCTTTGCCGCCGCGCTGGCGATCAACCGGTTCTTCTCGGCGTTCGCCCGCATCAGGACGCACTACCACATCATCGAGCTGACGTCGGGCGCGCTCCTCGTCATCATCGGCATCCTGATCTTCACGAATCGCTTCACCATCATCGCGCGAACGCTTCAGCCCTATCTGCCGGTGTATTAACACGCTTGTAACGCCTCCGATACTCCAAAGAAACTTCATCGTCGTACAACTGACGTCTGCATGACGCGCATCGTCCTCACATTTGTTCTCGTGATCACCTCGGTCCCGTCCCTGCTTGCGCAGTCCGCGCAAGCACCACCGCCCGCGCCCGCCTACCCGATCGTACGGGTCGGCATGTTGTCGTACCTCCAGTACGACGCGGAGCTGAAGAACCGCGACGGCTTCAACACGTTCGACCTCACGCGCGCGTACTTGAACATCAACGCGCAGCTGTCGAAGAACGTCCGCTTCCGGTTCACACCCGACGTGCGACGGACGACCGACGGAAGTCTCGCAGGCAGCCTGACCGTGCGGGTGAAATACGCGTTCGTGCAGCTCGACAACGTGAAGACGGCGCGCTCGTGGGTACGCCTTGGCGCCCACCAGACGCCGTGGCTCGATTTCGAAGAGGGCATCGACCGCTATCGCGTGCAAGGCACGATGTTCTCGGAGCGGGAGGGATTGATTCCCGGGTCGTCTGATTTCGGCGTCGGGTACTTCACCCCGCTGGGCACGTACGTCGAGATCCAGGCGGGCGTCTACAACGGGGAAGGCTACACGCAGGCGGAGACGAACAAATACAAGAGCGCCCAGGGACGGCTGACGGTGCGGCCGTTCGCCGGCCGCGGCGCCGCAAACGGCATTCGCCTGTCGGGCTTCTACAACGCAGGGTGGTACGCCGCCAATCGCCCGCGCCGCCTCGGTATCGTCATGGGCACCTTCGAACACCCACACGTCGTGGCGACGCTGCAACGGGTCATCGCGACGGAAAACCCGAATGCGCTGGCGCCCCGCGATATCGATCGCCGTGGATCATCCGGCTTCGTAGAGATTCGCCAGGGAATGAACGGGTGGGCAGCGATTGCGCGCGTCGATCGGTTCGATCCTGATCGCGTGCTGGCCGGCAATTCTCAACGCCGCGTCATCGGCGGCATCGCGTACTGGCTGGTGTGGCCGTCGAGCCGCGTGGGCCTCGTCCTCACGAACGAGCAGGTGCATTACGATGCCGCCACGGGCCGGCCGCGGGAAAACCGGCTGCTCGTCCAGACGCATATCGAGTTCTGAGCGTCCGCGCTGGACGCGAGTGCTATTCTGTCCGCGTGATGCAGAAGCGCGCGAACCGCCTCGCCCTTACCGCAGTGCTCATCGCCGCCGGCATCATCGGCGGCTTCTTTGTTTTGGCCGCTCACCAGAAAGCCGAGGGGGTGCTCGCATCGCGCAACGATGTGTCCGCGCGTCTCGACCGGCTCGTGGCCACCGTGGGCGACATCGCCGCCGCCCAGCAGGCATACGTGGCGCCGGGGCAACCCGATCAACCGTGGCTCGAGCGAACCGCCAGCCTCATTCAGCAGTTTTCGGATGAGGTCGCCGCCGCGCGGCCGCGGCTGCGGTCCGTCGAGGCCGGCCGGCAGATCCAGGACATCGGGGAGAGACGCGATGCGCTCATCACGATCGACGGCAAGGCACGCCTCGATCTTCAGCAGGGACAGGAGCTGCTGGCCGCCGACCTGATCTTCAGCGAAGGCCGCGATACGGTCGGCGCGCTGGCGACGGCGATCCGTACGCTGGGCGTCGCCGAAACGCGCGCGGCTGATGCGGAACGCGCGGGCTTCGAAAGACAGCAGTGGATGACGATGCTGGCTCTCGCGGCGATCTGGATCGTGGGGCTGGTGGCACTCATCCCAATGGCATCCGATACGATCCCGGAGCCCGCGGCGGGAACGATGACGGCCCTCGGATCGTCTGCCGACGGATTGATTCACGCCGACTCGGCAGTTGTCGCGCCGGCGGCTCCGGCCATCGACCTGACCGCAGCCGCGGACGTGTGTGCCTCGCTTGCGCGAATCACTGGCGCGGCGGCGCTCCCCGATATCCTTGCCCGGGCGGCCACCGTACTCGATGCATCCGGCATCATCGTCTGGATGGGCGCGGGCGAAGAGCTGTTTCCGGCGCTCGCGCACGGATACGACGAGCGCGTGGTCGGCCGTCTTGGCGCGGTCGCGCGTCACGCGGACAATGCGACCGCGGCTGCCTGGCGCACGGGGCAGGAGCAAACGGTGGCGGCCGACATGATCAGGCACGGCGCGGTCGCCGTCCCGATTTTCGGCGTCTCCGGCTGCGTGGGCGTCTTCGCGGCGGAGGTCCGCCACGGCCGCGAAGACGACGCTGCCACGCGCGCGGTCGCGGCGATGATCGCCGCCCAGCTTGCCAGTGTCGTGTCCGTGTGGCCGGCTGGAAGCGCGTCGGCCCCTGTCGCCAATGCCGCCGTCACTTCCGGCCCGATAGCCGCATCTGGGGGCGCATAAGGGGGTTCTGCAGGCGTCTCTGTTGGTTTCCGGCACAGCGGCCGAAAACCAGAGGGATGTTGCTTTCCCTTTTTCTGCTGCTGTTGGCGCAGGGTGCCGCGCCGCAACCCGCGCCGGATCAGGTCGCCCCCGCTCTCGCCGCCGCGATTCAGCTGGTGCAGGAAGGGCACGACGCCGACGGGCTGGCGGCCCTTCAGAAAATCGTCACGGCGAACCCCAACGACCAGCTGGCGCGGCTCTGGATCGCGCGGGTTCACGACCGGATGGGCCACCCCAATCTCGCCGAGGCGGTGTACCGCAGCGTCGCGCTGGAAGACCCGCGCAATGTTGAAGCGCTCGTCGGGATCGGCGTCACGCTCACCGAGCAGGATCAGATCAAGGACGCGATCGAGGCCCTCGAGCGCGCCGAAGCGCTCTCACCGCAGAATCCCAACGTGCTTGTCGCGCTCGGCCAGGCGCAGGATCGTGCAGGCCGGACCGATCGCTCGATTGGATACTTTCAGCGTGTCGTGGCCATCTCGCCGACCGAAGACCATCGGCTCGCGCTGGAACACGCGCGGTTCGAGCACGGCCACCGGTTCGAGAGCCAGACTTACGGGGAGCAGTTCAACGGAAGCACGCGTGACACACGCGGCTCGGACCTCTCGCTGAACATCCGGGTATCCGAGACGCTGCGCGTGGCTGCCCGGGGCCAGCTGCAGACGAAGTTCGGACGCAAGGAAAACCGCGAAGGTGGCGGCGCTCAGTGGCGATGGAAGCCGTCGACGACCCTCACGGGCCAGGCGCTCGTCGGAGGCAACAACCGGGTGCTGCCGCGGGCAGACTACCTCGGACAAATCGACTACTCGCACCATCGCGCCGCGTGGACGGCGGCAGGCCGCTACTTTAACTTCTCCGGTGCGCGGGTCGTCATGCTGTCGCCTGCGGTGGCGTGGACGATGTCCGATACGTGGACATTCGGCCTGCGTTACGCGCTGACCACGACCGATATCGCCTCTTCGGCGCGCCAGCGAGGGCACAGCACGCAGATCCGCGCGGCGCACGAAATCAGGTCCCGCGTCTGGCTGCAGGGCGCCTACACGCGCGGCGTCGAAGACTTCGACAGCTTTTCGAGCGATCGCATCGGCGCGTTCCGGGCAAACACCGGCTCGGTGGGCGTGCGGGTCGTCCTGCCGACGCTCACGTCGATCGTTGGTAACTACGATCATCAATGGCGCCGCAACGGCGTGAGGATGAACCGCTTCAACATCCTGCTGGTCCAGAGCTTCTAAGCGGTCAAAGACGTGATCTGATGACATCTGCCCCCTGCGGGTGACGATCGCCAGGGCCGCAGGCGGCTAATTTCAGTTCGAACACTCGAATTCCAGCGGGCACATCTTTTGAAGAACTCCGCTCCGGTCGCGCCGGATCACCGGGGTGCGTAACTTCAGGCAGGCGCTGGCATCGCCGCACCCCGGATCACGCTATACGATCCGGTCGCGACCGTTCGAGCGCTCGTCAGGCGACATATAGAGGTTCTCAGCCCAGGGGCGTATAGCTTCGGGATGGGAGGGAAGGGGACGCGTCGAATCTCGACGGCGTCCCCTTTCTTACTGTACGATCGGCTGATTTCATGGAGAAGATTGAGCATCCCTTCCTGATTGTTCAGCTGGTCAACAAGCTTGCCGCCGCCATCGCGGCGGCGCTCGGGCTTCACGTCGCAAGTCCCGCCAACATCGTTCCGGACTACCTGGTGATGTGTGGCGTGGTTGTGCTGGTTGTCACCGGACTCGGCCTCTTCCTGCGCTCGCGCCTCAGCGTGGAGAACCCCGGCAAGACGCAGATTGTGCTGGAGGACTTCGTCACGACGCTGATGGCCATGCTGAAGGACGACGTCGGCCCGAAGGGTCCGCGCTACTTCTGGCTCGTCGCGACGATCGGCACGTTCATCTTCATCGGCAACATGATGGGACAGATCCCGGGCCTCGGGTCGGCCACGTCGAACATCAACGTGACGCTCGGCCTCGCGCTCATCGTGTGGTTCTACTATCACTTCCAGGGCTTCAAGGAGCAGGGCGTCGTGTCGTACCTGAAACACTTTGCGGCGCCCCCAGGGATTCCCGTGTATTTCGCGCCGCTGATGATTCTGATCGAGCCCATCAGCCACCTCGCGCGCATCATGTCGCTTTCGCTGCGTCTCTTCGGAAACATCTTCGGCGAGCACCTCGTGGTGCTCATTCTCGCCAGCCTCTTCGCGTTCGTGACGCCGCTGCCGATCATGTTCCTGGGACTCATCGTCGGGCCGCTGCAGGCCTATATCTTTGTGAAGCTGACGATGATCTACCTGGGCGGGGCGGTGGCGGGCGACCACCACGGCGAGCATGAGCTCGAAGCGACCTAGCCGGTAATCTTCACCGCCACCGCGGTCATATCGTCGTCCTGCGGTGAGCTGCCGCGGAAGGCGCTGACGGCTTCGAAGATCGCATCGACGATGCCGCGAGCTGTCGCCTTCCGGTTGTCCTTCACGATATCGCACAGGCGCGTCGCCCCGAACTCCGCGTCCTCCGGGCTCGAGGCCTCGAAGATGCCGTCGGTGCAGAACACGAACACATCGCCCGCGTGCAGCGGGAGCGCCACCTCGTCGTAGGTCACTCCGGAAAACGAGCCGAGCGGCACGCCGGGCAGCTCGATTTGCCCGCACTCGTCGCCGGAGCACCGGACGGGGTACGGCAACCCCGAATTCGAGATCGTCACCGCGCGCCGCTTGAAGTCGAAGAATGCGTAGCAGAGCGTGCAGTAATACTCTTCGAGCTGGCGGTCGTGCAGGATCGTGTTCATGGACTGCAGCACGCCGGCCACGCTGAACTTGTCCGGCGTGTAGCGGCGGCGCAGGGTGCGAGAGCGCACGAGCTCCGCGACAAACGCGCTGTAGAGCGCCGCGGGCGCGCCCTTTCCCGATACGTCTCCGACGGCCACGACTAGGCTGTTCGGTTCGGGCGCGATGAAGTCGTGCACGTCGCCGCCGAGCTCGTGCGCCGGGGCAAAGCGGCCGGCGACGTCGGCATGCCGGAGGCGGCTGGGCAGCTCGGTCGGCAGCATCGCGGCCTGCACCCGCTGCGCGAATCGCAGCTCCTTCTCGATGCGCTCCTCGTTGCGCCGCACCTCCTCGTAGAGCCGCGCGTTTTCGATCGCAACCGCCGCCTGGCTGGCGAGCAGCGTCAGCAGCTCCTCGTTCTCCTTTGTGAACGCGTTCAGCTCCGGGCTTTCGAGATCGAACACGCCGATGCAGCGCTCCTTGATCAGCATCGGGATGACCAGCTCCGAGCGCACGTCCTCGATCAGATTGATGTACCGCGCGTCCTTCGACACGTCGGCGACGAGCACCGGCTGCTTGTGCAGCGCCGACCACCCGACGAGCCCCTCACCGAGCGTGACGCGCTTGGCGGTCCCTTCCTCGCCGTAGCGCACGGCGAGCTTCATCTCGAGGTCGTTCGTGGTCTCGTTCAGCAGAAAGATGCCGAAGGTGCGGTAGTCGATCACGCGCTTCGTCAGGCTCGCAATCCGCGTGAGCAGCACGTCGAGGTCGAGGATCGACGACATCTCGCGGCCGATTTCCGCGAGGGTCTCGAGCGTCTCGATGTGACGGCGCTCGGATCTGAACAGCCGCGCGTTCTCGATTGCCACGGCGACGTGCGCCGCGAACTGACGCAGCAGCGCTTCGTCCTGGTCGGTGAACGCGCCGCTCTGCTCGCTCAGCAGGTTCAACGCGCCGATCACGCGCCCTTTCCGCCGCATCGGCACCGCGAGCTGCGACACCATGTTGCGCAGCGGCCCCATGAAGCGCGGCTCCTTGCTGATGTCGTTGACGAGGATCGGACGCCCCTGCTCCACGGCCGCGCCCACCACGCCCTGGCCAAGGCGCAGCCGGAGCGTTCTGACCACTTCCTCGGGATAGCCGACGGCGTAGGCGATGTGGAGCTCCTGCCGCGGCTCGTCGAGGAGGTAGACCGCGAACGCGCTGAACCGCGTGAGGCGGGCGATGAGCTGGGGGATCTTTTCCAGCAGCTCGGGGAGGTCCAGCACGGACGTGACTTCGCGCCCGAGCTCGAACAGGGTCGAGAGGAGCTCGGTGTCGGTGGCCGCGCGCACGGGTGCCGGGTGCTGGGGCGACTCGTTCATAGAGGAGGGGACCAGGGGACTAGGGGACTAAGGGACCAAGGGACAACGACCGAGAGTTCCCGAGTTCCCAACTTCCCAAGTTCCCTAGTTCCTACGTCCCTTCCATGCATTGGACGCGGATTATACTGAACGGTCCCCGATGGATCCGCTGACATTACCGCTGGATTACACCGCAATTGAGCGCATCATCCCGCATCGCTATCCCTTTCTGCTCGTCGATCGCATTACCGAGCTCGAGCCGGACAAGCGCATCGTCGGGATCAAGAACGTGTCGCTCAACGAGCGGTACCTGTCGCACCAGCCCGGCGCCCGGCCGGCGCTGCCGCCGACCATCCTCACCGAGGCGGTCGCACAGGTCGGCGCGATTCTCATCCTCTCGAAGCCCGAGAACCGCGAGAAGCTGATTTTCTTCATGGGCATCGACCGCGTCCGGTACCGCGGGCCCGTTCATCCGGGCGACGTCGTAGAGATCGAGGCGCGGGTCAAGCGGCTGCGCAGCCGCATGGGACAGCTCGAAGGCGTGGCGCGCGTCGGCGGGCGAGTCGTCGTCCAGGGGACCATGACGTTTGCGCTCGGGCCCGCGACGAGGAAAGTAGATACGTGAGAACCACGAAAACACGAAGGTCGCGACGGTCACGGTGGTTTCATCTGACCGCTTTCAGGATCAGCATCGCCCCGCCAACTTTCGATGCGCGGCTTCCCCACCGCAGCCAGCGCGCGCGTGGCCTGTAGTAGCGCGCCGCGTCCAGCGCGGCCGGCGCGAGAATCGACACGCCAATCCACGGCTCGCCCACCTCAGCGGATATCGCCATCCCGCGGGTGTCGCGCTCGAGCGGGCCATGCCGGGCAAACGCCGCGCCGGCATACATCACCGACGTCAACACATTGAAGGCAAGCAGTCCCTTGGCAACGGGCGCGTGCTCGTGGCGAAGATCGGGCCGCCGCGTCAGGAGGATTTCACTCGTTCCATGCTGAACCCAGAATCCGGCGGATGAGATCGTGAACTCGCGCGCAGGTGACACCGGGTGATGCGTAACGGCAAAGAAGGGGATGAAGCCGGCCGAGACTTTCCGCACGCCAGGCGATGCGCCGAACGCGGCGTCGAAGACCAGGTGACCTGATTCATGAAGGCCGAGCCCAAGCGCTGCGCCGGCGAGCAACTGCGCGACCTCCGCGGCCGACACGTGGGCCGATGTCGACGTCGTCTGGGGTTGCTGCGCATGAAGCGGCGTGGCGACGCAGAAGATCACGATTGCCGTCGAGGCCGCACGGCGCGCGGTACCCATCGAGGCGCCCCGCTTCTGCACAAGCGCAGAGCCTGCCAGCACCATCAATGACGCGACCACCACGCGTGGTCCGAACGGCTCACCGAGCAGCACAGCGCCCAGGATGATCGCGATAATCGGATTCGCGTAGGCATAGAGCGACACCGTCGCGGTCGGGAGGTACTTGAGCGCGTACAGGTACGCGGAATACCCCACGATCGATCCGACGAGCGTCAGATAGATCTCGGCGGCAAGCGTACGTGGCGTGAACGCCAGGTGGCTCCATTCACCGTGCAGCGTCCCCGCGAGCAGCATGAACAAACCTCCGAACACCATCTGCACCGCGGCGGCGGCCAGCACGTTTTCCTCTCGCGCGTGCCGGCGCGACACGGCCGAGCCAAGCGACCATCCGGCGCAGGCCGCCTGCAGCGCGACGACCCCGACGAGGAATTGATGGCCGGCGGCGCCGCGCGCCAGGATCTCGGGCCACACGAGCAGGACGATCCCGCCGAAACCGACGAGCAGGCCGGCCACGAGCCACCAGGACAGCCGATGACCGTCCGGAGCGAGCGCCTCAATGCCGGTCATCCAGAACGGAACGGTCGCGACGGTCACCGCGGCAATGCCGCTCGGGACCCACTGCTCCGCCCAGATCACGCCACCGTTGCCGACGACGATCGTCAGCAAACCGACGAGCGCGAGCCCCGGCCATTGCGAGCGGGCCGGCAACCGCTCGCCGCGCAGCGCAAGCAGCAGCGCGAGCAGAAGGCCGGCACACGCGTAGCGCAGCCCGCCGACAAGTCCTGGCGGAATCGTCTCGAGCGCGATGCGTATTGCGAGATACGTTGTGCCCCAGAGCACGCACACGGCAATCCATGCGAGGTAGGCGAAGTTGCGGTGTTGAAGGCCGACCTGAAGGTCGGCCTCTACGCTGCGGCCTGGATCCGGCGTCACGTGCGATTTGGGATTGTGTGGTTTTTCTATGCGACGGCCTGCTCGGTGACGCGCACGCAGTTGCGTCCATCCTGCTTCGCCTGGTAGAGCGCGGTGTCGGCGCGCCCGATGATCGCCTGCGGGTCCGTCTCACCGGCGGCGGCGTCGGTGATGCCGAAGCTGGCGGTAACGATCACGGTCTGATCGTTCCAGTGCACCGGGTGCTCTTCGAAATCGTGCCGGAGCATTTCGGCCACGCGGCGGGCGCCGGGAAGCGGCGTGTCCGGCAGCAGCGCGAGGAATTCCTCGCCGCCATACCGGCACTTGACGTCGCTGCCGCGCAGCACGGCGTTCATCCGCTGGCCGACCATCGCCAGGACGGCGTCGCCGCAGAGATGCCCGAAACGATCGTTGACCTCCTTGAAGTGATCAAGGTCGAACATGACGACCGAGAAGGAGGCGTGCGATCGCCGCGCGCGCCGCAGCTCCGCGTCCATCACGGCCATCGAGTGACGGCGATTGAAGCAGCCGGTCAGCGCGTCGCGCACGCTGTTCTCGTGAAACTCGAGGAAGAGCTCCGCGTTCTTGACCGACGCAGCCAGCAGTGCAGCCGCAGCCGCCAACACGCTGCGCTGCGCTTCCGTCAGCGGCGGCGTGGGCGATATCCCGACCGCGCCGATGGCGGAGCCGGCGACGACCATGGGAAAGCAGAAGTCATCGTCCGCCCCATCACCGGCAACATCGGCATCGCCGATCGCGCGGCGCGCCGCACGCTCGAGGGCGGCGCGCGACTCGGTGCCAGTGGGGGTAAGAGGAAGCCACTCGCCACGCGCGCGGATGATCGCCCACACGCGCCGGTCCGGGGCCAGCAGCGGAAGATGCTCGGTCGCCGCCGCCCGGATCGAGTCGCCGTCGAGCGAATGCGTGAGCGCCTGGCCAAAGGCGACGAGACGTTCCATCTCGGCGACGCGAGAGGTTGCCTGGCTCGCCTCGCGTTGCATCTCCTCGCGCTTCCGGAACTGGTGGACGAGGAAGACGACGGCGAGAATCACGAGGCCCGGAACGAGCTGAAGGCCGCGGCTGTGATCGATCTCACGCGCGCGATCCAGCAGCGTCCCAAGCGGCCGCGAAGACACCACGAACAGCGCAATGGCGAGCCCGCCGACGAGGAAGACGTCATGGCGCCCGACTATTCGCATGTGGGCTTAATCCTGAGCCTTGAGCCCTGAGCCTTGAGCCCTGAGCCCAGTTTGTCGGTTTCGGGGCGACAGCTTACCATTACTGCATGAAACGCAAAATACTCTTTACCGCCGTCGGGCTGCTGGCGGCCGTCGCGATCGTGTCGGCCGCCGTCAGCGCCCAGCGGGCCCAGCGGGCCGCCCCTGCTCCAGCGGCCGTCGGCCAGGGCCGGCTGCCTCCGATTCCCTACGAGTCCTTCCCGGCCGTCCGCCCCCCCGACATCATCAAGTCGGTCTACGAGTTCGCCGCGTACCACCCCGAGGTGCTCAGCTACATCCCGTGCTACTGCGGCTGCGAGGGGCTTGGACACAAGGGGAATCATGACTGCTTCGTGAAATCGCGCGATGCCGGCGGGCGCGTCGTCGCGTTCGAGTCGCATGCGACCGGATGCACGATCTGCATCGATGTCGCGCGCGACGCAATGCAGATGTTCAACGCCGGCGCATCGGTCAGGGAGATTCGCTCTGCGATCGATCTCAAGTGGGGCGCGCGGTTTCCGTCACACACGCCGACGCCGAACCCTCCGAAAGGAGAATGACACCTCGCGCGGACGCCTTCGCCCGCCTGTTCGAGGCGGTGCATGAAGGGGTCTTCATCGGGGCACTGGGCCTGCCTGGCGCCGAAGGCCGCGACGCGACGGTGGCGGCAAACCCCCACCTCAAGCTGATCTTCGGGTACCCGGCCGACGCGCCGGAGGCAGACGTGGTGCCGTTCGCCCATGAGCGCTTCATCGACGCGGGTGCGAGGGCTGCCTTCCTCGAGCGGCTCGCCACCGATGGGGCCGTCACCGACTATCTGCTGCGGATGCGGCGCGCCGATGGAACGCCGGTGTGGGTCGAGGTCACGGCGCTGGCGCGCACCGCGAATCGCGGCGGCGCCACCCGGATCGAAGCGCTCGTGCGCAATGTCAGCACGCGCAAGAAGCTGGACGACCAGTCGCGGGACATCCACCAGCAGCTCCTGCAGGCCGAGAAGATGGCGGCGCTGGGCCAGACGATTTCCGGCGTCGCGCACGAGCTCAATAATCCACTTGCGACCATCCTGAGCTGGGCTGAACGGCTCTCGGAAAAGCCGCTCGACGAGACCTCCAGGCGCGGGGTTGGCGTGATTCTCGGCGAAGCCGAACGTGCCGCGCGCATCGTGCGGAATCTTCTGACCTTTGCCCGCAAGCGCCAGTCGACGCGCGCGATGATCGATCTGAGCACCGTCGTCCGCGAGACGCTGGCGCTGCGCGCCTACGATTCGTCGAGCGGCCTGTCGGTCGTCACCGAGCTGCCGGCCGGGCTTCCCCAGGTGTTTGCGGACGCGCATCAAATCCAGCAGGTGCTGCTCAACCTGGTCATCAACGCGGAACAGGCGATGCTCACGGCACACGGCGGCGGCAGCCTCGTCGTTCGCACGTGGCACGATGCCGAGCTCGACGCGGTGGTCCTGGACGTCACCGACGATGGCCCTGGGGTGCCGCCCGAGGCGCAGACGAAGATCTTTGACCCGTTCTTCACGACCAAGGAGGTGGGCAAGGGCACCGGCCTCGGCCTCACGGTCGCCTATGCGATTGTGCAGGAGCATGGCGGCCGCATCCGCGTGGAGTCGCCGCCGCAGGGTGGAGCGTCGTTCCTGGTGGAGCTGCCGGTCAGCGGCACCCAGCCCGCGGCGAAACCGGCGCGAGCGATGGTTCCGCCGATGGACGCTGCGCGTGGCGCATCGGTGCTGATCGTGGAGGACGAGCATGCGTTGGCGGCCGCGGTTGCGGAGGCGCTGACGGATGCGGGGCTGAAGGTGGATCACGCGGGCGATGGCCAGGAGGCGCTCGCCCGCGTCAGAAACACGACCTACGATGTGGTGATCTGCGACCTCAAGATGCCGCGCATCGACGGCATGACGCTCTACCGCGCAATCGCCGCGGCGACGCCCGCGCTCGCGCGGCGCGTGATTTTCGTGACCGGTGACGTCGCGGGCGCCGACGCGGAACGCTTCCTCGTGGAAAGCGGCTGCCGCTGGCTCGCGAAGCCCTTCCGGCTTTCCGACTTGCTGCGCGCCGTACGCGAGACGCTCGCGTAGGGCACCACGACGCCGGGCTGCGTCACGCCGTTGCTCGCATGGCCGCCGTCCGCCGTCCAGCCCCGGGTGTCGAGGGTCGCCTTCGCCATTCGCGGCTTCTGCTGGAACTCCAGGATCGCGCTGCGCATCGCCTTTATCGCCTCGGGCGCCGGCACCACCGACCCCATGGCATCGCGCAGTCTGCGGATCGCGCGCGCATGCAGCTGCGAGACGCGCGACTCGTTGACGCCAATCTCGGCGCCGATCTGCTTCATCGTGGCTTCCTGGTAGTAGTAGAGCCCGATGACCTTCTGCTCGCGCGCCGGGAGCGACTCGATCGCCACGCGGATGCGGTCCTTCGTTTCAGATTTCTCGTAGGCGGAGTCCGGCTGCTCCGGCTCGGACGGAATCAGCGCCGCCGGCAGCGTCGACTCGTCGAGGTTCTCTCCGCTCGCAAGCGGCGAAGTGGATTCGATCGCGTGGATGCGCACGATGGTGCGGCTGAGCCGCTTCTCGTCGGAGCCCATCTTCGCGGCCAGCTCCCCCAGCGACGGCTCGCAGCCGAGCTCGCGGCGCAGCTGCTCGCGCGCCGCCTCGAGCTCGCGGCGCTGCCGGCGCACGCCGCGCGGCCAGGCATCCTTGCGAAGCGCGTCGATCATTGCGCCGCGGATGCGCCGCTCGGCAAATGTCTCGAACTTAATCCCGCGCGATTCGTCGAAGCGGTGCGCCGCATCGATCAGTCCGATCACGCCGTCCTGGATCAGGTCGCCGATGTCGATCGAGTGGGGCATGGTGGCCGCCACCCTCCTGGCGAGCTGCTCAACGAACGGAAGGCTGGCAAGAACTCGGGGATTTTGTTTGCCGTGACGGGGGCGCATCTTATGTCCTCCGGCGCCGCTGTTAGGCAACCGAGATACCAAATGGCAAAGCCACGCAGTTCTGGATCACGATCTCCGCATCAGCTTGACAGCTAACTCTTTGACTTGTTGGAGATTAAGGAAATTTTTTGTCAGCTGGATTGTGTGCGCAAAACCGGGCTGAAACGCCCAAATCGTCAATCGATCGGCGGTTCTTGAGGGAGTTGTCGCCAATTAGTTGACGACAACGATTACAGATATCGCCTGCCTTCCGTGAATGAGACAGCCATCTGTCAGAAGTTGGGGATTATGTGTCGTGATGGAACTCACCGGGCTGCTGGTGGCTCTGAGCGGCGGCGCATGTCCTTGGCTGTCCCCATCGCGTCGAGCACGCTTTTGACGACCTGCGCAGCCCTGGCGCGATTTGTCGAGTCCTGAGCCTTGGCTTCGAGCAGCTCCGCGTGCGCCAGCACGATGCAGAGCTGATTATTCAGCTGGTGAAAGAGCCGGTGGATTTCGGGTTCTGTCTGAGGGGCATCAGCCCCCGTGTGGTGCGGTGACGATGACACGTTCACGCGGTGTGGCCTGTGGTCGCGGTGTTCGGTACGCCGGTGGAGATCGGACGCTCGCTCGCGTCCCGCCACAGCGTGTCGGCGAAGATCCGAATTGATCCACCGGCAGTGCGCACGTATTCCACCTTGCCGGCGGAGATCCAGTTGTAAATCGTGCGACGGCTCACGCCCACGGCCTCGCACGCCTTCATGATGGATAAAGTCTGGCGGTCCATAGACAAACGTGTTATCGGAGCCTCCTCTGCAAATCAGCAGGGGGCAGGGGCCAGGGGAGGGCTGTCCAAGGGAATCAGCCTGACCCCTGAGACAGCCCTGACCGCTGGCCCCTGCCCCCTGACCCCTGACCCCTTCTGATGTGTCAAGATATTGGCGCATTGCATCATCTTCTCTTCGTGGACGACGAGCCGGCCCTCCGGGGGCTGATGGCGGAGCGACTCAGCGAGCGGGGCTTCGAGGTCGTGGAGGCTGACAGCGGCGAGAAAGCCATCCAGATGCTCGAGCAGTTCGCCTTTGACGTCGTGATCACCGACCTGCGAATGCCCGGGATCGACGGGACCCGCGTCATTGAAACTGCGCTGGAGCGGTATCCGGGCATCGTCGGGATCGTGATTACCGGCTACGGCACCATGAAAGACGCCGTCGACGCGATCAAGCGCGGCGCGTCGGATTTCATCGCGAAGCCGTTTCAGTTCGACGACCTGATGCACGTGCTGCAGAAGGCAATCGAGCAGGGGCGGCTGAAATCGGAGAACGCCTACCTCCGCTCGCAGCTCGAGGAGCGCTACCAGGTCGGCGGCATTCTCGGCCGCAGCCGGCCCATGCGCGCGCTGTTTCAGCTGCTCGATACCGTCGCCCCATCGTCCAGCACGATTCTGATTAGCGGCGAGACCGGCACCGGCAAGGAAGTCGTTGCGCGCGCTATTCATCACGGCAGCCCGCGTCGCGCGCATCGCTTCGTCGCGCTGAACTGCAGCGCCATTCCAGAAACGCTGCTCGAGGCGGAGCTGTTCGGGCACGTGCGCGGCGCATTCACCGGCGCGGTCGGCACCAGGCAGGGGCGCATCGAGCAGGCGCACAAGGGCACGTTGTTTCTCGACGAAGTGGGCACGATGAGCACGGCGCTGCAAAGCAAGCTGCTGCGGGCGCTGCAGGAGCGCGAGTTCGAGCGTGTCGGCGACAACCACACGATCAAGGTCGATGTGCGGTTCATTGCCGCGACGAACTCGGACCTGGCGAAGATGGTTGCGGAGGGAGCGTTCAGGGAAGACCTGTACTATCGTCTCAACGTCATCCCGATCCAGCTGCCCCCGCTGCGCGATCGACGCGACGATATTCCGCTCCTCGTCACGCACTTCCTCGAGAAATTCGCGCCCGGCACAGCGATGCACGTCTTGCAGGGGGCGATGCGCGCGCTGATGGCGTATCCGTGGCCGGGCAACGTGCGTCAGCTCGAGAACGCGGTCGAGCGCGCCGTCGCGCTCAGCGCCGGGCGGAGCGAGATCGACATCGCCGACCTGCCGCCTGAAATACAGGCGACGCCGCAGGCCGTGGCGACACCGTTCGTCGAGTTCCCCGACGAGGGGCTCGATCTACCCGCGTACCTGTCTTCCATCGAGCGCGATCTCATCAGGCGATCGCTGGAGCGTACCGGCGGAAACAGAAATAAGGCTGCCGAGTTGCTGCGGATTAAACGAACAACGCTGGTGGAAAAGCTGAAGAGACTCGTTGATGAACAGTAGGGGTCCGCACGCCTTCGTCGGCTCCAGCATTGCAGTTTTTGCAAACGTCCCTTCCTACATCCTGATACCTTACTGATACCTTATCCCTGACCCCTGAGACAGCCCTGCCCCTGACCCTTGCCCCCTGACCCCTGCTCTATGCCTCCTCGCTACTCGTATTGGACAATCATCGCCGGCGGCCTGCCGACTGCCTTCCGCGCGGCCGATCGCGAGGAGCTGCTTCCGACGTTCCATCGCATTCGCGAGAAGCATCCCGACGCGCAGATGAAATGGTTCGCGCGCGGCAAGCTGTGGAACTCGCCCGACGAGGCGCGGATTCCACGCGGTGACTGGAATCGCGGCGATCGGCGTCCTGAAGATCGTCCGAGTAGAGGCCGACCTTCAGGTCGGCCCGCGAATGGCGGTCGGCCTGCGCCTTCCGGCGAGGAGCGAGGACGGGATTGGCGTCCCGGCGGCGAGCACCGCGATCCGCGTCAGAAATTCGTCGACGCCCAGAAGCAGAAAAATGCGGCGCTGCGGAAGGAGCGGTGGGAGAGAAAGAACTCTGAAGGGGATCGGGGGAAGGGGGCAGCGGGAAGGGCTGTCTCAGGCAAGAGGGAACAGGATCGACCACGCGACGAGCCCCTCACAACTCCGCCTGGACCGCCGGAGCGCGGACGCAATCAGTCGCGTCGTCCCTTTCAGCCGCGCGGCGGTTACCCGAAAGGCCCGCGCCGCCGCTGAGGCCTGACCTTGAACTCTCGGCCCTGAGCCCTGAGCCCTGAGCCTTGAGCCTTGAGCCCTGAGCCCTGAGCCCTGAGCCCTTATGATTGCCCACGTCATCCTCTTCCGCCCGCGCCCTGACGTTCCCTTCTCAGAACGCCGCGCGATCATCGATGCGTCCGCGGTCGCGCTTCGCGACATCCCGACGCACCACTGACCCCTGACCCTTCACTCCTCGGAAACGATGACGAGGTCGCGGGACATGGCGCCGGGAACGGCGGCGATTGGAATAGTGCGATCGAAGGTGGCCAGCCGGCCGCCGTGCCGCTTTGCGAGTCCGAGCAGATAGATGTCCGTAATCTGCCTGTGAGACACCGGCGCGTCCGCGACAAATCGCTGGTCGTCTCGAAGCGACACGTCGTCCGCCCAGAACACGTGGTGTCCGCTGGCGCAAAACGCCCGAAGGCGATTGACGATTCGCGCCGGCGGCTCGGCGGCTGGCGAGTACCTGAGGTTCGACAGGATGCGAACCACACCGTTTTCCGTCAGCGGGCATGTCGCCCATCCCGCGCCACGAGTGTCGGCGAACCAATCGTGCGCGGTGTCGTGATGGACGTGATCAGGATCGAACAGCGCAACGAGGAGATTGACGTCGAGAAGAGCGGGCGAGTCGGCCGTCACGGCTCGTCTCTCAGTCGATTGACCAGCGCGAGTGTCGGCTTGGGGCTGCCCGCCGGGCGGCGTCGCAGCAGCGGGACACCGTTGCGGAGGGTCGCACGGGTTTTTGGCTCCAGAGCTTTTCTGGCCAGTTCCGACAGGACCTTCCCGGCAGTGGTGCCGCGATGATCGGCGAGTTCCTTTGCGGCTTGGAGCACGTCGGGATCGATGTCGAGCGTGGTGCGCATGGGATGCATCATCACGCATCACGCATCAGATGTCAACCAGCGAATTGTGAAAGATTTCAACGAGAGCAACGCGTGTCCGAAGGCACGGGTAGGTGTTACGCCGAACGTAGCGGCCGAGGCGACCGATGCGAGCGTCCCAATACTCCCGCCGGAAATCGTACGGAGCACGTCGTGCACGGTCGCGATGATGAGATCCGTTGGCTTGCTGAATGGCCACGAGCCAAAGCACACTGGATGCGTGCAGATTTCTCATTCATGATCGGCTTCATTCCACCCGTCGTGGCGGCGCTGTCAGGCGCCCTCGTCGGTACCTTTCTCAATACCTGTATTGATCGATTCGCCCACAGCGGTGCGATTGTGTCGCCCGCCTCGGTGTGCCAAGGGTGCGGGCGTCGGTTATCGAAGCTCGAGAAGCTGCCGGTCGTGACGTACGTGGCGCTGGGGGGTCGCTGCCGGACATGCGACGTTGCCATCCCGCCTCGGTATGCAATCGTCGAAGCACTGACAGCGACGACGTTCGCGCTCGGCTGGTGGTATTACGGTCCAGGCCCGCTGGTTGCCTCGCGCCTGCTGCTCGGCTGTGCGCTCATCCTCTTATTCGTCGCCGACCTCGAGGATCATCGGTTGCCCAACGCCATCACGCTGCCCGGCATCGTGGTCGGCTTCGCGTTCAGCTTCTTCGCCGGTCCCGGTTGGTCCGCGTCGCTTGGTGGAATCGTGCTCGGTGCCGCCGTCCTCCTGCTCGTGGCCGAAATCTCCCGCCGGCTGCGGCGCGAGGAAGGCCTCGGGATGGGCGACGTGAAGATGCTCGCGATGATAGGCGCGTTCGTCGGCTGGAGACTCATGCTGGTGGCATTGGTGATGGCGTTGTTCTCTGGGTCGGCGATCGGTCTCGCGCTGATCGTGACGGGCCGCACGGGAAGGCAACACATGTTGCCATTCGGCACGTTTCTGGCGCTTGGTGCGGCCATCGCAGTGACGGCTGGACCGACGTTGGTCGACTGGTATGTCGCGTTGTGGTGAGGGCGCCAGGCATTG
>JAHFUO010000044.1 GCA_023265015.1 Acidobacteriota bacterium
ACTCCTGGTCTCTAGCTGGCAGCTGGCAGCGGGCGGCGGGCGGCGGGCAACCGGCAGGGCAGCGGGCGGCGGGCAGCGGGCGGCGGACGTTGCGCACCTACTGCCAGCTGCCGGCTGCCAGCCGCCGACTGCCAGCTGCCAGCTGCCGACTGCCAGCTGCCGACTGCCAGCTGCCAGCTGCCAGCTGCCGCCTCCGCTGCCCCCTGCCCCTGCACGCTTACGATCACGACATAAATCCGCTCAGTCATCTCCCGCGTAGACCAGTTCGCAGGAGGTGCTGCGTGAGGAAGCTTACTTGTCTCGCAGCCGCGCTGATCATCGGCGCGGTGTCCCTGAGTCCCTTGAAGGCCTCGAGCCATCGTGAGGCGCCGCTCATCAGCCAGGATCCGCTGGCGGACAACACTGACGTGTACGCCTTTGTCAGCCCCGAGCGTCCCGACCGCGTCGTGCTCGCCGCCAATTTCATCCCGCTTGAATTTCCCAGCTCCGGCCCGAACTACTGGAAGTTCGACGACAACGTCCTCTACGAAATCATGATCGACAACACGGGCGACGCGGTCGAAGACATCACGTACCAGTTCCGCTTCAACACGCAGGTGGTCAACCCGAATACCTTTCTCTACAACACCGGGCAGGTGACGTCGATTACGGATCCCGATCTGAACGTGCGCCAGTTCTTCACGCTGACCGAGGTCCGCGGGCCGCGCCGCACCGGGACGCGCACCGTGATCGCGCAGGGGCTGCACGTGATGCCGGCGCACGTCGGCCTCAACTCGATGCCGAACTACTTGCGTGACCTCGGCAGCGGCGTGCACGTGCTCTCAACGGACGGCATTCGAGCGTTCGCAGGGCCGCGCGACGATTCGTTCTTCGTCGACCTCGGCGCGGTGTTCGATCTGCTGCAGCTTCGCACGCTGAATGGATTGACCGGCAGCGCGGTTGATGGCCTGGGCAACTACAACGTGCACACGATCGCTGTCGAAGTACCGAAATCGCGCCTGACCCGCACGGGCGGCGCTCCCGCGAGCGCGTCGGATCCGAACGCCACGATCGGCGTCTGGTCCACGGCGAGCCGGCCGGCAACGACGACGCGGACGGCGGCCGGCGCGACGTCGACAGGCGACTTCGTGCAGGTGTCGCGCTTGGGCATGCCGCTCGTCAACGAAGTGGTCATTCCGATTGGCGTGAAGGACACGTTCAACGGCCTCGAGCCGACGGGCGACGGCGCGGCGCTCAGCTTCGTCACCAACCCGATGGTGCCCCCGCTGCTCGAGGCGCTCTTCGGCCTTCGTACACCGCCGACCCCGCGAAACGATCTCGTCACGATCTTCCTCACGGGCATTCCCGGGCTCAACCAGATCGGCACCAGCCCGCGTCCGTCGGAAATGATTCGCCTGAACATGGCGGTGCCTCCATCGAACAGTCCAAGCCGGCTTGGCCTGCTTGGCGGCGACAACGCCGGCTTCCCGAACGGCCGGCGGCCGGCTGACGACGTGGTGGACATCGAGCTGCGCGCGCTGGCGGGCGGAACGCCGTTCACGCCGGCGTTCAACGTGTCGCCGAACAACGCGCTCGGGGACGGCGTCGATCGCAACGACGCGGCGTTTCTCACCACGTTCCCGTTCATCGCGCCACCGCATCCGGGCAACGAGGTCGGAGGACCGCGTGTGAACTCGAACCCGGGCTCGACCAACCTGATTCCCGGGGGCAGCGTGCCATGACCACGCGTCGGCGGGCGGCGTTCGTGGCGGTGGCGATCGCTGCCGGCGCGGTGGTTGCCACGGTCGTGCAGTACACGACGAGAGGGGCGGCGCATGTCCGCCCCGCTCCACTCGTCAGCGCAGCGGGCGACATGACGACATCGCGCGAGGATCTCGATCGCGCGATGAAAGCGGCGGAGCAGAAGCTGGCGGCGAGTCCAGCCGACGGGCGCGCGGCGCTGACGTTTGCTCAGGCGGCGTTGCGCCGGGGGCGGATCGAATCGAACGGCGGCTACGCGCTGAAGGCCGAGCGCGTGCTGAAGACCGTGCTCGCGCGGGAGCCGGGCGATTACGACGCGCTGAAGATGCTCGGCGCGGTCCACATGTCGCGGCATCGCTTCCGTGAAGCGATCGAAACGGCCACGCGCGCGACGCGCGTGCATCCAAACGATGCGTGGAACTACGGCGTGATGGGCGACGCGCACATCGAGCTGGGCGAGTACGACGCCGCGTTCGATGCGTTCGACACGATGGTGCGGCATCGCCCTGATGCAGCTGCGTATGCGCGCATTGCATACGCGCAGGAACTGCAGGGGCGTCTGCAGGAGGCCATCAGGAGCATGAGCATGGCCGTTGAGGCGACCGGCGCGCAGGATCCTGAGTCGCTCGCGTGGCATGACGCGCAGATCGGAAATCTGCTGCTGCAGACCGGCGACGTCGATGGCGCCGAGCGCGAGTTCGCTCGCGCCGAGTACGCATTCCCGGGCCATCCGTTTGCGTTGACAGGCCGCGCGCGCGTGGCGGCCGCGCGTGGACAGCATGCCGAGGCACTGCAGATGTATCGCGCGGTCCTGAGCAAGGCGCCGACATCCGAGGTCGCCATCGCGGCAGGTGACCTCATGTCCGTCGCCGGCGACGACGCCGGCGCGGAGGCGATGTACGCGCGCGCCGAGACGATCGAGCGCGACGCGTGGCTCACGGAAGCGCGGCTGACGACGAACGTCGCGCGGATGCTGGCGGAACGCGGGGTGAGGACCGGGGAAGCAGTGCAGCTGGCGGAGGAAGCGGCTCGCAGCCGCAAGGACATCTTCACGATGGACGCGCTGGCGTTTGCGTACTTCCGGGCGGGCCGTCTTCCCGAGGCGCGGAGCGCCTCACGTCAGGCGCTTCGCACCGGCACGGTTGACCGGCGTATCCTGGCGCACGCGGCGGCGATCGAGCAGGCGCTCGGCAACGCCGACGCCGTTCGCGCCTCGCGATAAATCATCACCGTCGGGCGGGCCCTTACGGCCCGCCGTATATCTCCGTCACCCGTAGGGCGGGCCTTTACGGCCCGTCGTATATCTCGCGTAACGCCGGTTCGAGCTCCGGGTAGCGAAACTCGAATCCGCCCCGCGTCGCCTTGGCGGGCAACACCCGCTGGCCGCTCAGGATCAACGCGTCGGCCATCTCGCCGAGGATCACGCGCAACGCGAAGGCCGGCGCCGGAACCTGCGCCGGCCGCCGCAACACGCGGCCGAGCGTGTCGGTGAAGTCGCGGTTCGTGACGGGGTGCGGCGCCGTCAGGTTCAGCGGGCCAACGACATCCCGTGTATCGATGGCCCACCGCACCATCCGTGTCCAGTCGTCGCGATGAATCCAGGACAAGTATTGTTCGCCCGATCCCGAACGTCCTCCCGCGAAGAAATGAAAGGGCAGCGCGAGCTTCGGCAGCGCACCGCCGCTGCGATCGAGAACGAGTCCGGTCCTGAGCAGAACGACGCGCGTCATCGAGGAGGCTTCAAGCGCCTGCGCCTCCCAGGCGACGCAGACCGAGGCGAGAAAGTCGGATCCGGGCGGCGAGCTCTCGGTCAGCGGCTCTGGGCCGTGTGGACCGTAGACGCCCATCGCGGAGGCATTGACGAGCGCCCCGGGAGGGCGCTTTGCCTTCGCCATCGCGGTGACGAGGGCTCGCGTTGCCCCGACGCGGCTTTCGAGGATGGCCGCCTTGCGCGACGCAGTCCAGCGGCCTGCGTCCAGCGGCTCGCCTGCAAGGTTGATCACCACATCCGCTTCGTCAACGGTGGCGAACCACTCCCCCGACGCCGCGGCAGGATCCCACGCCACGTCACCAGCCTGCCGCGGCCGGCGCGTGAGGATGGTGACGTCGTGGGAGTCGGCGCGGAACGCCGACGCGAGCGCGGAGCCGAGGAAGCCGGTGCCGCCGGCGATGACGATCTTCATCCTGCGGCTGCCGCGTGCGCTTCGCCCTCAGCGACATTCACGCGCATGAGCACGACGGCCCCGCACACGAAGAAGAGGATGACCGACAGCAGGGCTGCGCGGCTCGAGCCGAAGAGGCTGACCGAGACCGCGAAGAGCGCCGGCCCGGCGATGCCGGCGAACTTCTCGAAGACGGAAAAGAAGCCGAAGTACTCAGACGACTTGTGCTTCGGGATCATCCGCGCGAAGAGGGACCGGCTGAGCGCCTGGCTGCCGCCCTGGACCGTCCCGACGAGGAAGGCGAGCGCGAAGAACTGCCAGGCGCTCGTCATGAAATACGCGAGGATGCTGATGCCCGTGTAGATGGCCAGCGCGAGAAAGATGGCCGTCTTGGCGCCAATCCTCCCGGCCAGCGCGCCGAACAGAAACGAACAGGGGATGCCGACGAACTGCACGACGACGAACGCTTCGATCTGCGCGTTCCGGTCGATGCCGATCTCCGTGCCGTAGATCGCGGCCATGCGGATCATCGTCTGGATGCCGTCGTTGTAGATCAGAAACGCGACGAGCATCAGGAACGCCTGGCGATAGCCGCGCAGCTCGTGGAACGTTTCCCAGACGCGCACGAAGGCGGCGCGGATCGGATTCTCGTTCGGTGTTTCGTCCGCCTCGAGCGCGCGCAGCGGCTCCGGGACGCGCCGGAAGAGCGGGATGGAGAACACCAGCCACCAGGCGCCGACGCTGACGAACGACAGCTTGATGGCCGTCGTCGTATCCGGGATCCCGAAGGTGAGCGGGCTGAGGATCCAGGCCAGATTGATGACGAGCAGCACACCGCCGCCGAGATATCCGATGGCGTACCCCGCGGTCGACACGCGGTCCATTTCGTCCGGCGCGGCGATGTGCGGAAGAAGCGAGTCGTAGAACACGAAGCTGCACGCGATCGCGATATTGGCGATCATGAACAGCGCCAAGGCGTACTGCCATTCACCCTTGTCGATCGTTCCCATCATCATCGTCGTGATGACGCCGATCGCGACGAAGACGCCGAGCATCTTCTTCTTCACCGCGCGGTAATCGGCGATGGCGCCGAGGATCGGCCCGAGCACCGCCGTGATCGTCACGGCGGCCGTCGTCGCCCACGCGAAGCGCGCCGTCGCGGCCGGCGCGGGCAGACCGGCAGCCGCCACCGCGCTGAAGAACGACGGAAACACGGCGGTGATGACCGTCGACTGAAACGCGGAGTTCGCCCAGTCGTACATCGCCCATGCGCGCAACTCGGGGCGATCAAGTCCAATTCGCGACAGGAGATGGCTCAAGGCTTAGGGCTCAGGGCTTAGGGGGCTCAAGGCTTGGGGCTCAAGGCTCAAGGGGGTTCACGGGTCTAAAGCGAATGAGATCTGGCGCGGGCATGGAGTTTGCGCGAATCGCTCAGACATGAGCCGAGATCATCGCAAGCTTCGCGTGTTCGTGATGGCTGACGACCTCGTGGCGCGAGTCTACCACCTCACAAAATCATTTCCGCGCGAGGAGCGGTTCGGGCTTCAAATTCAACTGCGCCGCGCAGCCGTCTCCGTGGCTGCGAACATTGTCGAAGGCTGTGCCCGCGCCTCAACCCGGGAGTACGGGTCGTTCCTGAACATCGCGTTCGGATCGGCGGCGGAAGCTCGGTATCTCCTCCAGCTCGCATTCCGGTTGCACCTCATCCCGGACAAGGACTTCTACGATGCAGATTCCGCGTACCACGAACTGCTTGGTGCGTTGCAAAAATTGCTGCAAGCGGTCTCCCGAATGCCTCAGAGTCGTGAACCCTGAACCCCCCTTGAGCCTTAAGCCTTAAGCCCTGAGCCTCCACCGCTCAGTACGTTCGTCGTGCAACCCACTCACGCAGCAGCGAGTCGACCACGACGTAGCGGGCGCCTTCCCTGAGCAGCACGTCCTGCTTGGCGAGCGCCGCGAGCGACGCCTGGATGCTCGACGGTCCGCCCAGCCGGTGTCGCGTCCGCGCATCGGCCGAGTGCAGCTCGCGGCCGCTCTGCAGCACGACGGCTCGAAGGGTCGCGCGCTGCGGAAGCGTCAGCCGCTGCCAGACCGCCTCGAACAGCGTCTCCTGCTCGGCGAGCAGCCGCGCGAGCGTCGTGTGCAGATCGTCTAGCGTTGCCCGCTTCCTGCCCGCCGCGCGCACATCGTCCCACGTCTCGTGCGCGAGACGCTGCACGTCGTAGGGCAGGTTGCCGGCGAGATCGACGACGGCAGCGCCAAGCCCAAGCTCGGGGCGGAGTCCACTCTTCATAAAGCGACGCTCGATGAACTCCGCGAAGACCTCGGCGGGAATCTTCTGCAGCCGCATCACCGGCCCGGCCTTGTAGAAAGGCCGGCGCGGTCCGATCATTTTGTCCATCAGGCTCGGCTCGGAGCCCGCGAACACATAGCCCACCTGGCGCTGATGCTGCGCGGCGGCGCGCAGGGCGTGCTCGACGCTGCCGCCGTTGAAGCCGTCAATCGCCTGGAACTCGTCGAGCGCGACGACGACCGCGCGCTTCCGATCGGCGGCAAGCCTGCCGGGAAGCGCGAAGACCTCGTTCGCGAGGCGGTTCACGTCGCGCGACGTCGTGACCCCGGGAAACACCACGGTGAACCTGCCGAGGCCGGTCTCTTTCGGCTCGAAGCGGATCTCCGGGCGCGTCGACGCGATGGCGGAGGTCAGCCACGTGCGCGCGCGATCCCACTTGGACTCGACGGCGGCGATCGCCCGCGCGTAGCCCTCCAGGAACGCCAGGTAGGAGCTGTAGCTGCTGACGGTGACGTCGACCGTCAGCGCGCCGCGGCGGCTCAGCGCCTCGAGCGCCTGCCGGATGAGCGACGACTTGCCGTACCGGCGCGGCGAGATCAGGAAGACTTTCTGCGACGAGCCGAGGTCGGCGACCAGGCGGTCGAGCTCCGCCTCGCGGCCGACGAACGCGTCGCCCGGCACGACCTCGCCGTAGACGAAGGGGTTGTCCATGTCGTTACGTTGATCTACGTAATGGTTACGGTGATTAACGTAACACGGATTCGCCGGCGCCCCGTAAAGGGGCGCCCTACACCGTAGATTGGCCGTTGTAGGGCGGGGCGCCCCACACCGAGATTGGCCGTTGTAGGGCGGGGCTTTACGCCCCGCCATCCCTCTCGAGCGGCAATTGCCCCGTGTAGATCGCCATGCCCACGACCGCGTCGACCTGGCTCGCGTCGAGCCGATCGATCTCGTCCCACGTCGTGATGCCGCCGGCGGCGGTCAGGCGGCGCGTGGTGGCGCGGCGCACGGCGAGGATCGCGTCGATGTCGGTGCCCTGCATCAGCCCTTCCTTGTCGACGTGTGTATAGAGGAACTCGCCGCAGAACGGCTCGAGCGCGCGCACCGCTTCGACGGCCGTGATGGGCAGCACCGTTCGCCAGCCGTGGATCGCGACGTGGCCGCCCCGGCTGTCGACCGCCGCGATCACGCGGTCGGCGCCGATGGCTTCAGCGAGCGCCCTCGCGAAGACGGCGTCGACTTTGCCGTCCCGGAAGAGCGCCGAGCTTGCGATGACGGCATGGGCGCCCGAATCGAGGACGGCCTGCGCCCGCTCGATGCTCCTGATGCCGCCGCCGACCCGGCAGGGGAGCCGGCCGCAGATCGTCGCCACCATGCCGGCGTTGTCGCCGTGCCCCTTCGCGGCGTCCAGGTCGATGAGCTGCACGCGCGGAAAGTGCGAGAAGCGCGCGATCCACGGTTCCGGGTCGGTGGCTTCGATGGCCAGCTTCTCGCCCTGTACGAGCTGAACGATGCGGCCGTTCTGAAGATCGATGGAAGGAATAAGCAAGGCCCGCCCTACAAACGTACAGGAATTTGTCGCTCACGCAGAAATCGCTTCAGCTCGCTCACGCTCGTGTCGGCGTAGTGAAAGATCGAGGCCGCGAGCGCCGCGTCGGCGTGGCCGCGCGTGAAGACCTCCGCGAAATGATCGAGGCCGCCCGCGCCGCCGGACGCGATCACCGGAATGTTCACGGCGTTCGCGACCGCCGCGGTCATCTCGCAGTCGAAGCCCGAGCGCGTGCCGTCGCGGTCCATCGAGGTCAGGAGGATTTCCCCGGCGCCCCGCGACTCGGCCTCGCGCGCCCACTCCACCGCATCGCGCGCGGCATCCGACGTGCCGCTTCGCACGTAGACCGCGAACCCGTCGCCGCGCCGCTTGGCGTCGATAGCGACAATCACCGCCTGGCTGCCATACCGGCCGGCGAGCGTGGTGATCAGCTCCGGATTGTTCAGCGCCGCGGTGTTGAGGCTCACCTTGTCGGCCCCCGCATCCACCGCCGCGGCCGCGTCATCCTCGGACCGGATCCCGCCGCCGACCGTGAGCGGAAGGAAAATCTGCCGCGCGACGGCGTTGATCGTCCGCGCGAGCGCCTGGCGGCTTTCGAGCGTGGCGGTAATGTCGAGGACAACGACCTCGTCGATTCCTTCCACGTTGTAGCGCCGCGCGAGCTCGCCGGGATCGCCCGCGTGCCGGAGCTGCTGGAACTGGACGCCCTTGACCACCTGCCCGTCGCGGACGTCCATGCAGGCAATGATTCGCTTGGTCAGCACGCGCGGCTGACCTCGAGGAAGTTGCGGATGATCTGCAGTCCCGCCTCGCTCGATTTCTCAGGGTGAAACTGCACGCCGAACACGTTGCCGCGTTCGACGACGGCGGAGAATGTTTCGGCGTGCGTGGTGGCGGCGACGCAGTCCGCGGTGACGGGCGCTGCGTACGAGTGCGTGAAGTAGACGTGCGCGCCGTCAGCCAGCCCGCCGAGAATCCTCCCGCTGAAGGCATGCGGCGCGGACCCTTTGGGTCCGCGGGGTGGTTGCAGGCCATTCCATCCAACGTGCGGGATCTTCAGCCGCTGCTTCGCGTTCCCCTGCAGCCTGACCACGCGTCCCGGCAGCACGCCGAGGCCCGGCACATCCGGCGCCTCGTCGCTACCCTCGAACAGCCACTGCATGCCGAGGCAGATGCCGAAGAGCGGCGTGCCTGTACGCACGGCGGCGCCGATCGCGTCGCGCCACGGGCCGACGAGCCCGGCGGTGGCGGCGAAGTGTCCGACGCCCGGCACGATCAGCGCGGAGAAGCTGGAGCACTCGGCCGCCGACGTGGGCGTCGCGAACTCCGCCCCGAGCGCGGTCAGCGCCTTGCGGACCGATGTCAGGTTGCCGGCGCCGTAATCGATCAACGCGATCACAGCAGCCCCTTCGTGCACGGGAGCATTTTCGCCAGCCGGGCGTCCCTGGCGCACGCCACGCGCAGCGCGCGCGCAAACACCTTGAACACCGCCTCGACGTGGTGATGGCTCGAGCGCCCGTACAACACCTTCACGTGCACATTGGCGCGAGCGGCCGATGCGAAGCCGTCGAAGAAGTCGTGGACGAGCTCGCTCTGCAGATCGCCGACCTGGCGCACTTTCACCTTGAGATCCACGACCGCGTGCGGGCGTCCGCTGAGATCGATGGCGGCCACCGCCAGCGTCTCGTCCATCGGCATCACGAAGTAGCCCGCGCGGTTGATCCCCTTGCGATCGCCGAGCGCCTTCAGCACCGCCTCGCCGAGCGCGATGCCGACGTCCTCGACGGTGTGATGCTGATCGACATCGAGATCGCCTTTCGCCTTCAGCGCGAGATCGAATCCGCCGTGCCGCGCGAACAGCTCGAGCATGTGGTCGAAGAACCGGATGCCGGTGCTGACGTCATAGCGCCCCTGGCCGTCGATCACCAGGCGCCCCTTGATCTGCGTCTCCGTCGTCCGGCGGTCGAACGTGGCGGCTCTCTTCATCGCTGCCTCCCGGCCACGACCGATTCGAGCGCCTCGATGGCCGCGTTGGTGTGCTCGAGCATGCCTGCCGTGATCCGGATGCATCCCGGCGTGGCGGGATCCTTCGAGCGGTCACGGACGTGAATCTTCCTCGCGGCGAGGGCGTCGATGAACGGCGTCGTGTCGCCGACGCGAACGAGGACGTAGTTGGCGGCGCTCTCCCAATACTGGAGCCCGAGGCGGCGGCAGGCCGCATACAACCGCTCGCGCGACTCGTGCACCTGCGCGGCGTAGCGCGGCAGGAACTCGGTGTCCTCGAGCGCCGCCTTCACCGCCGTCAGCGCGACGGCGTTGATGTTGAACGGCAGCGTCACGGCGCGAACGGAGTCGAGCGCCGGCGGCTGACCGATCACCATGCCGACGCGCATGCCTGCGAGTCCGTACGCCTTCGAAAACGTGCGGCCGACGAGCACGTTGGGGTGACGCGGGAGTTGCGGAAGAAAGCTCTCGCCTCCGAACTCTATATACGCCTCGTCAATCAGGACGATCGCGCGCGGCGCCGCCTCGCTGATCCTGGCCAGGTCGCTCGTCGAGATGAGCTGTCCCGTGGGATTGTTCGGCGTGTTGAGGAAGATCATCCGCGTGCGCGGGGTGATGGCCTTCAGCACACCCTCCGTCGGGAAACTCAAGTCGGCGTTCGGCGGCACTCGGACCGGCGTTGCGCCTGCGGCGGCAGTCGAATTCGGATACGGATCGAACGCGGGCGTCGGCACAATCGTTTCCGCGTCATGGATGCGCGCGCGCGAGATGTGACCGATGGCCGCCATCAGGATTCCTTCGTCGAGCCCGTTGGTCAGCAGCACCCATTCCGGGTCGACGTCGAAGTGCCGCGCGCAGGCGACGACGAGATCGGGATACGAGGGATAGGTCGAGACATCGGTCGGCTTCAGCCGGCGGATCGCCTCGATGACACGCAGCGAGCAGCCGCCCGTGTTCTCGTTGAGGTGGAGGCGAAGCCCCTCGCCCGGATCCGGATAACCCTGAATCAACATCAGCGTGCCTCGCGCCGGGTCCGCTTCGTCCCTCGACCAGCGCTCGGGACGCCCTGAGCATCGTCGAAGGGCGCGGGACCCGCCCTACGTACGTAGGCCGGGTCCGGCGGCGGGGCAACGGTCCGCCGACCCGGCATCAGGCGAATCGCGATCGACCGCGCGTGAGCGCGCAGCCCTTCTGCATCGGCAAGCGCCATCACGCACCCGCCGATCGACCGCAGTCCCTTCGGCGTCAGGCGCTGGACGGTGATCTGGCGCACGAAGTCGGCCGCCGAGAGACCGCCACGGGCGCGCGCGGCGCCGGCCGTCGGCAGCACATGATTCGACCCGATCGCGTAATCACCGGCGACCTGCGCGGACCACGGTCCAACGAACACGGATCCCGCGCTCCTCACCTGCGTCGCCAGCCGCTCATCGTCCACGACGAGGTGCTCGGGCGCCGCGGCGTTGGCCAGCTCCATCGCCTCCCGCAGCGACGCCGTGACGATGATGCCGCCGTGGGCGCGGAGCGAGGCGCGCGCAGGTCCATCGGCCGGCATTTGATCGGCAACGGCCTTCGCCACACGCGTGGCGAGCGGGCGGCTTGGCGTGATCAGCACGGCGCGCGCATCCGGATCGTGCTCGGCCTGCGCGATGAGATCCGCGCCGATCCACGCCGCCGGGCCGCGCGACGAGACGATGATGATTTCGGTGGGGCCGGCGTAGAAGTCGATGCCGCAGTCGGAGGCGACGAGCGCCTTCGCGGCCGCCACGTACCGGTTTCCAGGCCCGACGATCTTGTCGACGCGGGGAACCGTTGACGTCCCATAGGCCAGCGCCGCAATCGCGTGCGCGCCGCCGAGACGGAACAGACGAGACACGCCCGCCTCGAGCGCGGCGGCCATCACGACCGGCTCGGGGCGCGGGCACACCGCGATCACCTCGCGAACGCCGGCTGCTGCCGCCGGAATCGCGGTCATCAACAGGGAGGAGGGGAGCGGGTAGCGGCCGCCGGGCACGTAGCAGCCGACGCGATCGAGCGGCACGATCCGCTGTTCGACCGTGATACCCACCGCCACCCGGGCGCGCCAGCCGCGCGGCACCTGGCGCCTGGCCACCATCCGGATATTCCCTGCCGCCGTGCGAATCGCCGCGCGAACCGGCGCCGGCACCGTGCGCGCGGCCGCGGCCATCTCGGCGCGCGACACTTCGATCGCGCCGTCCAGACGATCGAGCATGCGCGCGTAGCGGAGGAGCGCCTTGTCGCCGCTCTCGCGGACGTCGGCAACGATGCGCGCGACGCGACGATCGGTCGTCGCATCGCGCGCGCGTTCGGGAGAGAGCAGTGCTCGCACCGCTCGACGATTCGACGACTCAACGATTGTCAGCATCCACCAACCACCAACCACCAACCACCTACACGACGATCTTGTTGAGGGGGTACTCCACGATTCCCTGCCCACCGGCCGCTTTCACCTTGGGGATCAGATCGCGCACCGTGCGCTCCTCGATGATCGTGTTCACCGCCACCCAGTCCAGGTCGCTCAGCGACGAGATCGTCGGGCGCTGGAGCGCCGGGAGCAGCGCAAGGATCTTGTCGAGATCCGCGCGGCGGACGTTGAGCATCAGCCCGACGCGGCCATGCGCTTCAATCGCCGCCCGCAGCAGCAGGGCGATGTTGTCGATCTTTGTTTTCTTCCAGGTGTCGGCGAGCGCCCTGCCGTTGGCGATGAGCTGTGTGTTCGACTCGAGGACGGTATCGAGGATGCGCAGCCGGTTCGCGCGCAGCGTCGATCCGGTTTCGGTGGCCTCGACGATCGCGTCGGCCAGCACCGGCGGCTTGACCTCGGTCGCCCCCCACGAGAACTCGACGCGCTTGACTGGCACCTTCAGCTTCTCGAAGTAGCTGCGCGTGACCTGCACGAGCTCGGTGGCAATCGTGGCTCCCGCCAAATCAGCCGGCGACTTGAAGCGGGAGTCCTCGGGGGCGGCCAGCACCCAGCGAACCTTGCCGAAGCTCTGCTTCGAGTAGACGAGATCGGCGAGGTTCGTCACGCACGTGTGCGCGTCGCGTCCGAGCTTGTGCTCCTGGATCCAGTCGAAACCGGTCAGGCCGGCGTCGAGCACTCCCTCGCAGACGTACCGCGTCATCTCCTGCGCGCGGATCAGCATGCATTCGATCTCGGGGTCGTCGATCGTCGGGAAGTACGACCGCGTGCTGACGTAGATGTTGAAGCCGGCGCGCGCGAACAGGTGGATCGTGGCGTCCTGCAGCGAGCCTGTTGGAATGCCAAGTCTGAGCGTCATGGAATCGTCACGCCCTCCGCGCGTTGAAAGAAGCAGGTGCGCTCACCTGTGTGGCAGACGTTGCCGCCGCCGAGCCGCTCGGCCTTCACCAGCACCGTGTCCTCGTCGCAGTCGATGAGGACCTCGCGCACCGCGAGCTTGTTGCCGGAGGTGTCCCCCTTGGTCCACAGCGTGTTGCGCGTGCGGCTGTAGAAGGTCACGTAGCCGGTGCGGCGCGTGATGTCCCACGCCTCCTGGTTCATGAAGCCGACCATGAGCACCTCGCCGCTCACGTGGTCCTGCACGACCGCCGGGATCAAGCCATCAAGTTTTGAAAAGTCCATATCGCCTTCGTACAACAAAAAACCCCGCCACATTCCGGCGGGGTGCGGTGCGTCTGGGTCTTTCGGGTAACTGGTCCTGTCTGAGTCCCTCTACGCGCGCAGTCCCGCCGGCCGGCCGTTGTGGCCGTGGTGATGGACATGCGCGTGGTGGAGGACCCGGACCATGAGGTCAAGAGCCTATCAGAAGGATTGCAAGCCGCGCAAGCTCCAAGCGACGGAACCGGGGCCGGAACCGGAAATGTCAGGCTGCTCGCGGATCGAGATCGCGCGAAGACCTGAGCGGGCTAGCCACGGAACAGGTTCCCTGCCATGAAGTGCGCGATCGTTGCCGCGAAGGTTGTGCCGACGATCAGGAGTATCACACGGCCCTTCCGCCACGCGGCCTGGAGGCCGGAGAACTGTACGAAGAGATCCGCCAGGTATGCGGTGCAGCAGCAGATGTTCGCGAGGACGGCGAGAGCAAAGAGGCCCAGCACGAGGTCGATCGAGATCTTCTCTCGCGAGATCGGCCACGCGAGAACGACGTGCGCCACGACGACCGCCGCGAGAGCCCCGTTGTAGATGACCCTTTGAGGTTCCCAGTAGCGCAGTCCGTCGGCCACATAACCGCTCAGTCGGGCGACGAAGCTGTCTTCAGGGGTCACAGCCGGCTCCTCATCCGTTGCTCTTGGCGATCATCACCTCGGTTGACTTGATGATGGCGAGCGCTTCATCCCCGCGGCGCAGTTTCAGCTCGTCAATCGCGTCGCGCGTGATGATCGCGGTCAGGCGCTGATCGCCGATGCGCAACCGCACCTGTGCGAGCAGGCCGTCGGTGCGAATCTCCTCGACAAGACCACGGAGCTGATTACGGCCGCTGATCGCCACGAGCATGGCTGTCGCGGCGCGACGACGAGGGCGGCCACGCGGCGCGCGTCCCTGCGCGGCAAGCAGGCGATCGATCTCGGTCTCGGCCACGCGGTGATGGCCGCCGCCAGTGCGGACCGTCCGCACGGTCCCCTTGTAGATCCACTGTTTCAGCGCCGAGTAGCTGACGCCGAGGCGAGTGGCGGCCGCGCGAACGGTAAGGAGTGCCATGTGGCGATAAAATTGCGCAAAAACGTGTCAGATATCGCCTTGAATCATACTAAATTAACACTATATATGATCCCTGTCTTTCGCCGGGCCGGTCTCCTGGCCGCCGCCCTCGCCATCCTTGGCGGACACGCCGCCGCGCAACCCAAAACGAAGGAGGTCGTCGTCTCCGCGGCGGTCAGTCTGAGCGACGTCCTGCAACAGCTGGCGCCGACATACCAGGCGCGGACCGGCGACCGGCTTGTGCTCAACCTGGGTCCGTCCAACATGCTCGCGCGGCAAATTACCTTCGGCGCGGGGGTGGATCTGTTCATCAGCGCTGACGAGGCGCAGATGGACGCAGCATCGGCGGCGGTTGTACCCGGCAGCCGCATCGACCTGCTGTCGAATCAGCTCGCGATCGCGGTCCCCGACGATCGGGCGCGGCGGTTCGCTTCGGCCGCCGATCTGACCGATGTCGCCATCAAGCGGATTGCGATCGGCGATCCCGCCGCCGTGCCGGCCGGCGTTTACGCCAGGCAGTACCTGCAGACGCTCGGCATCTGGACGCAGCTGCAAATGAAGCTCATTCCGGCCGGCAGCGTCCGCCTCGCGCTCGCGGCGGTCGAGAACGGCGCCGCCGACGCGGCGATCGTCTATCGCACGGACATTCCAACGGCCGCGCACGCGCGCGAAGCGCTTGTCGTTCCCGTCGCCGACGGACCTCGCATCGTTTATCCAGCCGCCGTTATCCGCACCGGCAGGAATCCTGATGGCGCCCGGCGGCTGCTCGCGTTTCTCCGCGGTCCGGACGCGACGGCTGTCTTCGCGCAGGCAGGGTTTCTCGTACCCGGCGCCCCGCAGGCGAAGTAGTCGATCGCATGACCTCCGACATCCGCGACATCACGATCTTCACGGCGCTTGCTGCGCTTGCGGCAACGGCGCTCATGCTCGTGCCCGGCGTCGCTGTGGCGTGGCTGCTCGCGCGCAGGAATTTTCCCGGCAAGTCGCTCGTCGAAACGGCGGTGTCGCTGCCGCTTGTCATGCCGCCTGTCGCTACCGGCCTCATGCTGCTGTGGCTGTTCGGGCGACGCGGCCCGATCGGCGCGCTGCTCGCGCGGGTTGGAATCGAAGTCGTGTTCACACCGGCGGCCGTAGTGATCGCGATGGCCGTCATGGGACTCCCGCTGCTCGTGCGGACGGCGCGCGCGGGCTTCGAGCAGGTCACCCGGCGCTACGAACAGATCGCGGAGACGCTCGGGGCGGGCCCGTGGCGCGTGTTCTCGACCGTGACGCTGCCGCTCGCCTCGCGCAACATCCTGGCGGGCGCGGTCCTCGGGTTCTCGCGCGCGCTCGGCGAATTCGGCGCGACGATCGTCGTCGCCGGCAGCATTCCCGGGCGGACGCGTACGCTTGCCGTAGGAATCTACAGCTTCACCGAAACAGGGCAGGACAGGCAGGCCGCGATCCTGGTTGCGATCTCGCTCGCGATCGCGTTCCTCGCGGTGCTCGCATCGAACCGCCTCGCGAGGGAGGCGTAGTGGCGGTCTTCGATCTCGACTTTTCGCTGCGGCAGGGCGACTTCACGCTGGACTTCGCCGTGCGCGTCGAGGGCAGGGCAGTTGCGCTCTTCGGACCGTCGGGATCGGGCAAGACGTCGGCGCTCGAGGCGGTCGCGGGCTTGCGCGTCCCCAGGCACGGCCACATCGCGGTGAACGGCCGCGTGCTGTTCGATGCAAATCAGCACGTTGATCTTCCCGTGCGTCAGCGGCACACTGGGTACGTCCCGCAGGACATCCTGCTCTTTCCTCACCTCGACGTGCGGGAGAACGTGACGTACGGACGGCGCGACGGCAATCGCCCCGATCTTCGCGTGCTCGTGGATCTGCTTGAGCTCTCCACGCTGATGGACCGTCGCGTCTCGTCGCTCTCCGGCGGCGAGCGTCAGCGCGTGGCGATGGCGCGCGCGCTGTACTCCGGCCCGGATGTCCTGTTGCTCGATGAGCCCCTGGCGGCCGTCGATCTTCCGCGCCGCCGCCGCATCGTCGACGCGCTGCTGCGCATCCGCGACGATCTCGCCGTGCCGCTGATCTATGTCACGCACCTGCCGGAAGAAGCGCTGAACATTGCGGACTGGGCCGTCCTTGTCGACAACGGCCGCGTCGTGGCATCCGGTCCGCCGCGCGACGTGATGCCGTCCGACTAATCGTTTGGATCGTTCGGATCGTTCGAGTGGTGGATGTTATGCTGATTCCCGTGAAACAACATGCTGCGTACGCCCTTATCCTGACCGCCGCGCTCTCGCTCGCCGCCTGTCGCCAGGCCGATGGCCCGATGCCACCGGCGACCGACTCGGTCGCGAACGAGCTCGGCGACATCAGCCGCGACCTGCAGAACCTGGCCAGCGGTAAACCGGAAGGCCCAAGGGATCTCTCAGACGATATCAGCCACTACGCGGAGGGTACGAACGGCGGGCAGGCGGCTGCGGCGGAACTCGCGCGCCGCCTCGGTGAGGCGCTGACCGGCAAGAACTTCAAACTGGCGCAGGCGGCGCCGCTGGCGCAGTCGTGCTGGGTGGTCGTCGCGGCTCGTCAGCTGAGCGAGAAGCAGGTCGAGAGTCTTCAGAACGAGATGAAGGCGCAGCTGATGTCGCTGGGGGTCAACGAGCAGCAGGCGCAGAACGTCGCCGCGCAGGCGGGGGTCGTCCAGCAGGCGGTGACCGAGCGCCACCGCCGGTGGTACGAGATGCTGTGATGGTGGTTGGTGGTTCGTGGTTGGTGGTTGGTGGTCAGGCCCACTAACCACTAACCACGATCCACGAACCGTTATTTAGCGACCGCGGCGACCGGCTTTTCCACGGCCTCCCACGGCAGGCCCGGACGTCCGAAGTGACCGTAGTTCGTCGTGCTGCGGTAAATCGGCCGGAGCAGGTTCAGCTTCTCGATGATCGCGCGCGGCCGGAAGTCGAACGCGCTCATCACGAAATCGGCCGCCGCCCGCTCATCGCCCGTCCCGAACGTATCCACCTTCACCGACACCGGCTTGGCCATCCCGATCGCGTAGCCGACCTGGATTTCCGCTCTCCTGGCGAGGCCTGACGCGACAACCTGTTTCGCGACGTAGCGGCAGAAGTACGCGCCGCTGCGATCGACCTTCGACGGGTCCTTGCCGCTGAACGCGCCGCCGCCGTGACGGCCCCAGCCGCCGTAGCTGTCGACGATGATCTTGCGGCCGGTGACGCCGGCGTCGGCCGAGGGGCCACCGTGACTGAAGTCGCCCGTCGGGTTCACGTACAGCGTGACGCCATGCCGCCACCAGGAGCCGAGCGCCTTCGGCCCGAGCTGCTCGCGGACGTACTCGGTAATCCTCTTCTGATCCGCGTGCGGCGCGTGCTGCGTCGATATGACGACGGCGGTGACTTCCTTCGGCTCGTTGTTTTCGTAGAGGATGGAGACCTGCGACTTGCTGTCGGGGCGGAGGAAGTCGACCGTGCCTTTCTTGCGGTCGTCGGCGAGACCCTTGGTGAGCTTGTGGGCGAGAAGAATCGGCAGCGGCAGCATCTCCGGCGATTCGTCGGTCGCGTAGCCGAACATGATCCCCTGGTCGCCCGCGCCCTGATCGCCGCTCTGGCTCGTCGTCGCGGTCACGCCCTGCGAAATCTGGGAGGACTGCCGCGTGATGATCGGGATCAGCTCCAGCGTCGTGTCGCAGAACGGCTCGGACGCGTCCGTGTAGCCGATCTCCTTGACCGCCTGCCGCACGATCTTGTCGTAATCGAGATTGGCCTTGGTTGTAATTTCACCGGCGATCACCACCTTGTCGCTCTTGCACAAGGTCTCGCAGGCGACCCGGCTGGTCGTGTCCTGCTCGAAGCACGCATCGAGGATTGAATCAGAGATGTAATCGCAGACCTTGTCCGGATGTCCTTCGGACACCGATTCGGACGAGAAGATGAAACGCGGCATGACGCTCCTCCGGGGAACCAAGTCTTCGAGAATCAAGCGCAAAAAAAGCCCGCTCTCAGCGTCGCGGGCCGTCGAAACGACGCAGTATAACACTGGCTCAAGACTCAGGGCTATGGGCTCAAGGAAGCCCGAAGCCCCTTGGGCCATGAGCCTTGAGCCCTGAGCCATGAGCCATCTCCTTTTAGTACATCACGGCGACGCGGTCGGACCCGACGTCGACCCGATGCGGCCGCTGTCCTCGGTTGGACGCGCCGCCACCGAGCGGCTTGCCGCCGCGGCCGCGCAACGCGGCGTGAAGCCGGACGCGATCTGGCACAGCGGAAAGCTCCGCGCGCGACAGACCGCGGAGCTGTTCTGGAGGGCGTGCAACCCGTTTGCGTCGTGTTCGGCTGAGCGCGGCTTGCAGCCGGACGATCCGCCGCGGTGGATCCGCGATCAGCTTGCCGGCGAGACGCGCTCCATCCTCATCGCCGGCCACATGCCGTACCTGCCCCGTCTGCTCGCGAGCCTGCTCGGAGACCGCGACGAGTCAGCCGCGACCGACTTTCCGGAACATGGATGCGTCGCGTTGGAATCTGACGGGGAAACCTGGACAGAACTGTGGAGGCTGAATTAGTGCCTCGCGAGCTCGGCGGTGTGCGCGCACAGCAGCTCCCACGCGCGCGCGGTGTGCTGCGCAGTTGTGCGGAGATGACCGATGGCCAGCCGGAGCACCAGCATCCCGTTGAGCCGCGTGTGCGAGAGAAACACGTCACCGCTCGCGTTCACCGCTTCCATCAGCCTCTCGTTGAACGCGTCGAGCTCGGAGGCCGTCAAGGTAAGGTCGCGCGGCTTCGCACGGAAGCAGACGACGCTGAACGGCACCGGCGCAACACGCTCGAAATCAGGATGCGCATCGACCCATGCGGCGAAGCCGTGCGCGAGACGGATGTGCTCGCGCAGCACGCCGCGGATTCGTTCAGCGCCGAAGTGCCGCAGGATCATCCAGAGCTTGAGCGACCTGAACCGGCGTCCAAGCTGAACGCCGGTATCCATCAGGTTCCGCACGCCGCGCGAGCCTTCGGCGGTCCGCAGATATTCCGGCACCAGCGAGAACGCCTGCCGCACGACGTCCATCCGCCGGCAGTAGAACGCGCTGAGGTCGAACGGCGTGAAGAGCCATTTGTGCGGGTTGACGACGATCGAGTCGGCGCGCTCCCACCCGGTGAAGTGCGCGCGGTACTCGGGGATCATCGCCGTCACGCCCGCATACGCCGCATCGACGTGAAGCCAGACGCGCTCGTCGCGGCAGATGTCCGCGATCTCGCGCACGGGATCGACACTTGTCGTTGACGTGGTGCCGATCGTGGCGACGACGGCGATCGGGGTGATGCGCGCGCCGCGATCGTCATCGAGCGCGGCGCGAAGCTCGCCGGCGCGCATGCTGAAGGCGTCGTCGGCCGGAATGCGACGCAGCGACGAGTGCCCGAGGCCGAGCATCAGCACCGCCTTGTCGATCGACGAGTGCGCGTGCTCCGAGCAGTACACGCGCAGCCGTCCCACATCGTCACGGCCGGCCAGCCCCTTCTCGCGCACATCGGGCACCTCGGCTTCGCGCGCGGCGGCCAGCGCGTGCAGGCTCGCGATCGAGGCCGTGTCGTAGATGACACCCTCGAACGCGTCGGGCAGCCCCATGAGACGGCGCAGCCACGCCAGCGACACTTCCTCGAGCTCCGTCGCAGCCGGCGACGTGCGCCAGAGCATCGCCTGCTGATTGAGCGCCGCCGACAGGAATTCGGCGAGGACGCCGGACGCGCTGGCGCTGGTGGCGAAGTAGGCGAAGAACCCCGGATGATTCCAGTGGGTGAGCGCCGGCAGCAGGACCCGTTCGAAATCAGCGAAGATTCGATCGAACGGCTCGCCCTCTTCCGGCGCCGAGTCGGGAAGCGCGTCGCGCACATCGCCCGGCTCGACGCGCGGCAGCACCGGGTAGCGTTCGGCCCCGCTCAGATATTCCGCGATCCATTCCACGAGCGCGTGCCCGTGGCGCCGGAATTCGGACGGATCCATGCTCGTTGGCGGTTGGTGGTTGGTGGTTGGTGGTTGGTGGTTAGTGGTTGGTGGTAGTCCGCCGTCCAGCGACGAACCGCCAACTACCCAACTACCAACTACCAACTACCAACCACCAACTACTTGTGGGCGGCGATGTAGTCGGTCGCGAACGTCTTCATCGCGGGCGAGAGCGGCGCAATCGCGTTGGCTTCCTCCGACGCACGCTCGGTCGTCCATCCGTCCTTCAGCGCGCGCTTGATCATCCACATGGTCGCGGCGCGTCCGCCGCCGCCACAGTGAATATAAGCGGGCTGGTTGCTCTTGTCGGACACGGCCACGAGAAACTGATCCGCCACTTTCGGATCAGGCGCGTTGCCGTTGAACGGCAGGTGGACGTACTTGATGCCGGACGTCTTGACGGCCGCCTCTTCTTCCTTGACGCCCGCCTCGGTGTCCATGCGCAGGCTGATGATCGAGGTGAATCCCTGCTTCTTCAGATTCGCGACGCCGGCGGCGTCTGGCGCGCCGCCGCAGGCGATCGTGGCGTCGATCTGGTTGAAGTTCTGCACACCGGGAAGGTCAACCTTCTTCACCTGCGCGAACGCAGGAACGGCTATGACCGCGGCGACAAGCGCCACGGCAAATCGATGGCTGATCATGGGTAATAGCTCCTTCGCGGAGATATTACTTCGGTTGGTGG
>JAHFUO010000045.1 GCA_023265015.1 Acidobacteriota bacterium
AGACGCCTCCTGCGCAGCCCGCGCCGGCGCCGCGGCGCACCCCCGCGCCGGCGCCGCCTTCACGCTCCGGCATTGCGATCACCGTGACGGACCCGCATGGCATCCCGATACCAGGCGTGCACGTGGACATCGCTGGAGAGTCGGATCGAAACGGCGACACCGATAACGTGGGCCAGGTCAACTTCGTCGGCATGCAGCCCGGCACGTATCGCGCGCGCTTCAGCGGTGACACGGTGACGGCGTTCGAGCGCGAAGTGACCGTTCGTTCCGGGCAGCCCACTGTGATCGACGTGACGTTGAGCGCCGCGCCGCCACCACCGCCCGCGCCACCGCCACCGCAACCAGCGGCTCCGCCCGCGCCGATCGTGGGACCGGCGGGGATGCCGCAGGTGCTCTCGATCATCGACCTGGCCGAGAAGCAGCTGTCCGGCAACCAGGCGCGCAGGGAAACGCTTGTCTCCTGCAGCGGTAACACGCGGACCACGCTCGTGCTGTTGAACCAGGATCAGCCGGAACGGCTCTATGACGGCGCCGAAGCCGAGTACTACGTCGTCGCCGGTCAAGGAGCGATTCGTCTCAACGGCCGCGAGACCCCGCTTGTCGCGGGCAGCTACGTCTCGCTTCCACGCAAGACGAACCACAGCATCGCTCGCCGGGGCAACCGGCCGCTCATCCTGCTCGCGGTTCTCAGCGGCGAACCGTGCGAACAGGAGAAATGACGAGTCTCAATGGCGACGACACGCTATACTTTCCGTGGTCGATGCCCCCCCCAATCAGGACGCCGGTCGCGATCGCGGCGGTCGCCGCGATAGGTCTGCTTGATGCCATCGTCAGCTCGCGGCTGCCCTTTTCGATTCTGTATTTCGCTCCGGTTGCGGCGGCCGCCTGGTACGGCGGGCGCAATCACGGGTTGGTCGTCGCCGTCGCCGCCATTGCAGCGAGGCTGACCAGCGACATCCACTGGAACGGGGTCGATGAGCTTTCGATCGGCAGCGCCTTGACGTGGGGCTGCGCGCTGGTCGTCACGTCGCGCCTCACCCCATGGGCGCACGAACGCCGTCAGGAAGTGACAGCGCTCGAAAATCGCGTGAACGAGCTGAGGCAGGTCGAGCACACCATCGCCCGCACGGATCCGTTGACGTCGCTGTGCAACCGCCGCGCGTTCATCGACGCACTGCAGGGGGCGGAGGCGCGCGGCCGCCGGACGGGCGAGCGCCTCGCCGTCGCGCGCCTCGATATCGACGGCTTCAAGGCGCTCAACGAGAGCTATTCACGCAACGAGGGCGACCAGCTTCTTCGCGCCGTGGCGACCTCGCTTTCGCTGACGACGCGCATGGGCGACCTTGCCGCGCGGCTGGAGGGCGACGAGTTCGCGCTGCTCCTGTACAACTGCGCCCCCGACAACGCCACGAAAATCGGCCAGCGCCTGGTCGACGAGATTGCGGAGCTTGGCCGCGCCTATCCGGATGCACGCGTCACGGCGAGCGTCGGCATGGCGTGTTTCATTGCGTCAGGGCCCGATCCGGACGAAATGATGCGCGTGGCGGGAGTGGCGCTGCGCCGCGCGCGCCTCAACGGCGGCAACGCGGTGATCGTCGAGACGGCAGAGGCTCCGCCGCGCGAAATCGGCGTCATCGAACCGCCGGCCAATGCCTAAGTTCAAAGTGCAAAGTGTAAAGTTCAAAGTAAGTTCAAAGTTCGAAGCAGATTAGAAGGAGAGCGAGCGCGCACTTTCAACTTACTTTGAACTTTGCACTTTGAACTTCGAACTTTCCTCGTCCAGCCGCACCTCGAACAACCGATCGAAACCCTCCGCCCGCGTGAGATGACGCACTCCAATATGGCGTTTGAACATTGGGTGGCGGAGCTCGAACGGCGCCATTTGGCCGATTTGCGTGTGCCGGAGGTGACACGCGCCCTGCGCGCGCTCTCATCCACGTACGTCGAGCGCCGCCACACGGTCGCGCGCGGAGGCCCGCTCGCGAGCGCCGGCAAACGCGCGGCGTTCGCACTCTTCTATGCTCCGCTGCACTTTCTCTCGACCCGGCACGTCGTGGAGTCACTCGGCGCCCACCAGCCGCCGCCGTCCGCGATTCTCGACGTCGGCTGCGGGACCGGCGCGGCTGGATCGGCATGGGCGACCTCCGCGGGCGGCACGCCCGCGGTGACAGGAATCGACCGGCATCCGTGGGCCGTGAGCGAGGCGCGATGGACGTATCGAGCGCTGGGTGTTCGCGGAACCGCGCGGCAAGGCGACGCCAGTAGGGCGGCCCTTTACGGGCCGCCGATGCTGAAAGCCGGGAGCGGCGCGATCGCGGCGTATGTGCTGAACGAGCTGCGGGAGGCAACCCGCCTGCGCGTCGAAGCGCAGCTGTTTGCAGCAGCGGCGCGCGGGGTTCGAGTGTTGATCCTGGAGCCAATCGCGCGCGGCGTCGCGCCGTGGTGGGACGCGACGGCCCGCCGCGTCGTTGAGGCCGGTGGGCGCGCCGACGACTGGAGATGTGAGATCGACCTGCCGCCGTTGCTGCGGCTGCTGGACAAGGCCGCCGGGCTGAACCATCGCGAGCTCACGGTGCGCTCGCTCTGGCTGCCGGGCGCCGTGCGATGACCGGCGTGCTATCCTCGGTGTTTTGTTGACGGCCTCATGAGCGCACCCCGATCCGGCGCACCCGGATCCCGCCGGCTGTTCCCGCTCACGCTGACGGCGATCGGCGTTGTCTACGGCGACATCGGTACGAGCCCCCTGTACACCATCCGTCAATGTTTCTACGGAATTCACGGATTCCCGCCGACGCACGAAAACGTGCTCGGGGTGCTCTCGCTCATCGTGTACGCCCTGCTGATCGTCATCTCGATCAAGTACATCGCGGTCGTCATGCGCGCGGACAACCAGGGCGAGGGCGGCATCCTCGCGCTCACGGCGCTCCTTCCCACGCGCAAAGGCCGCAGCGCCCCCACGACGCCGCTGCTCGTGGCGTTCGGCGTGTTCGGCGCGTCGATGTTATACGGCGAGGGCATGATCACGCCGGCGATCAGCGTGCTTGGCGCGATCGAAGGCCTGCAGGTCGTCACCCCGCTGTTCGAGCCCTACGTCGTCCCGATCGCCGTCTTCATCCTGGTCGTGCTCTTCGTGTTTCAGCAGTACGGCACGCACCGGGTTGGCGGGTTGTTCGGCCCGGTCATGGTTGTCTGGTTCCTCACGATCGCGACGCTGGGCATCCTTTGGATTTCCCGCGCTCCCGTCGTGCTCGCAGCGTTGAACCCGATTCACGCGCTGATCTTCTTTCGCTCGCACGGATTCGCTGGATTCCTCGTGCTTGGCGCCGTGGTGCTCGCCGTGACAGGCGCCGAAGCGCTGTACGTCGATATGGGACACTTCGGGAAGCGCCCGATTCGGCTCGCGTGGTTCGTGATCGTGCTCCCCGCGCTGGTGCTGAACTACTTCGGCCAGGGCGCGCTGCTGCTTATCGACGGCGCCGCCGCGAAACAGCCGTTCTTCCTGCTCGCCCCGTCGTGGGCGCTCTTCCCGCTCATCGGCATCGCGACCGCGGCGGCCATCATCGCCTCGCAGGCGCTGATCTCCGGCGCCTTTTCGCTCACGCAGCAGGCGATTCAGCTTGGCTACGCGCCGCGCCTCGACATCGAGCACACCTCGTCCCGGGAAGTGGGCCAGGTGTACGTGCCGCAGGTGAACTGGGCGCTGATGATCGCGACGACGCTGATCGTCATCGGTTTCAGGTCCTCCAGTGCGCTGGCCGCCGCCTACGGCATTGCAGTCACCATGACCATGGTGATCACGACAGTGCTGCTATATGTGGTCGCCGTGGAGCGCTGGCACTGGCCCAAGCCGGCTGCGTTCCTCATCATCGCGATCTTTCTGACGATCGATCTCACCTTCTTCGGCTCGAACCTGCTGAAAGTGTTCCAGGGCGGATGGCTGCCGCTCCTCATCGGCACGTGCATCTTCACGGTCATGACGACGTGGAAGACGGGCCGCAGGATCGTCGCGGAGCGGTTGACGGCGCGTGCAGTTCCCATCGATCACTTCATGTCGGTGATCACGACGACGCCACCGGTGCGCGTGCCCGGAACAGCTGTTTTCATGACCGCGCAGCCGCGCGGCACCCCGCCGGCGCTCGCGCACAACCTGCGTCACAACAAGGTGATGCACGAGTACGTTGTTATCCTCACCGTGGGCACCGCGCCGGTGCCGCACGTGCCTCCCGGCGAGCGCGTCACCGTGGAAAATCTCGGGCACGGCGTCTTTACCGTGCGGTTGATCTACGGATTCATGCAGGATCCGAACGTCCCGGACGCGCTGCGCGCCGCCCTGGACAAGGGGTTGACGATCGATACCGACGATGTGACCTATTTCCTCGGGCGGGAAACGATCCTCGTCACGCATCGCCGGGGGATGGCGATCTGGCGGGAGAAGCTCTTCGTGCTGATGACACGCAACGCGGTGCGAGCCACCGCGTTCTTCCGCCTGCCCCCTGAGCGCGTCGTCGAGCTGGGTGTGCAGGTCGAAATCTGAGGCGGGGCGAGATTTGACGATGCGGGGCGAGCCTTTCAGGCTCGCCTCGCGAACCCGAAGGGTTCGCGCCGCGGCCCCGCCCTACGTGCGCCCGTAGGGCGGCCCTTTACGGGCCGCCATCACAGACAAGGCGACGTCATGAGCGATGCTGAGGGTTTTCTTGACTGCGCCGCCATACGGGCCTACCCTTGCGTGAGATACGCCAAATACGAGGCTTTGCCTCGTTACGGGGGACCCAGCACAGGCACCCATCGTGCCTGCGGGGCGCATCCGGTGCGGGCAGAAAACCCGCGCCGGTAGGAGACCTACCAGCTCCGAGCCCGTCAGCTAACCTCGTCGGCGGCTGGAGGTCTTCGTGTCCCTCTCCGTGCCGTCTCCCGGGCAGGCGCCCGGATTCAGGCGGCTGCTGCCCGTCACCCTCACAGCGCTCGGCGTGGTGTACGGCGATATCGGCACGAGCCCGCTGTACACGGTGCGCGTGTGCTTTTACGGGCCGTACGGCGTGGCGGTCACGCACGAGAACGTGCTGGGCGTCCTGTCGATGATCCTGTACGCGCTCATCATCGTCATCTCGATCAAATACATCGCGATCGTGATGCGCGCCGACAACCAGGGCGAGGGCGGCATCCTCGCGTTGACCGCGCTGGTCCCTTCACGGAAGAAGAATGCATCCCGCCCGAGGATTCCAGTGCTCATCGCGCTCGGAATCTTCGGCGCCGCCCTGCTCTACGGCGACGGGATGATCACGCCTGCGATCAGCGTGCTGGGCGCCGTCGAAGGCCTTCAGGTCGAGACGCCGCTGTTCGAGCCGTACGTGGTCCCGATCTCTGTGGCCATTCTCGTCGTGCTGTTTGCGTTTCAGCGGTACGGCACGCACCGGGTCGGCCGGTTGTTCGGGCCAATCATGGTCGTCTGGTTCGTCACGATCGCCGCGCTGGGCATAACCTGGATCGTGCGCGAACCGAGCGTCATCGGCGCCATCAACCCTGTCCATGCGATCAGATATTTCGGCGCGCACGGGCTTCCCGGTATTACCGTGCTCGGCGCTGTTTTCCTGGCGGTGACCGGCGGCGAAGCGCTGTACGCCGACATGGGTCATTTCGGCAAGCGACCGATCCGGATTGCATGGTTCGCGCTGGTGCTTCCAGCGCTCGTGCTGAACTACTTCGGCCAGGGCGCGCTGCTGCTCGTCGACGGCGACGCCGCGAAACAGCCGTTCTTCCTGCTCGCCCCGTCGTGGGCGCTCTTCCCGCTCGTCGGCATCGCGACCGCGGCGGCCATCATTGCCTCGCAGGCGCTCATCTCCGGCGCTTTCTCGCTCACGCAGCAGGCGATCCAGCTCGGCTACGCGCCGCGCCTCGACATCGAACACACCTCATCGCACGAGATGGGGCAGGTCTACGTGCCGCAGGTGAACTTTGCGTTGATGGTGTCCACGATCTTCATCGTCATCGGCTTCGGATCGTCGAACGCGCTGGCGGCGGCCTACGGCATTGCCGTGACGATGACGATGGTGATTACGGCGGTGCTGCTGCACGTGATTGCCGTCGAGCGCTGGCATTGGCCGAAGGCGGTCGCGCTCTCCGTGACCGCGGTCTTCTTGACCGTCGACCTCACCTTCTTCGGCGCAAACCTGCTGAAGGTGTTCCAGGGCGGATGGCTGCCGATCCTGATTGGCGCGTGCATCTTCACGCTGATGACCACGTGGAAGACCGGCCGCCGGATCGTCGCCGAGCGGCTGACCGCGCGCGCCATTCCCATCGATCATTTCATGTCGGTCATCGTCGCCACACCGCCGGTGCGCGTGCCCGGAACGGCAGTCTTCATGACGGCGCAGCCGCGCGGCACCCCGCCCGCGCTCGCGCACAATCTGCGTCACAACAAGGTGATGCACGAGCACGTCGTCCTCCTGACCGTGACGACCTCACCCGTGCCGCACGTGGCGCGCGACGAACAGATCACGGTGGATCGCCTGGGACATGGCGTGTTCATGCTCCGCCTTGTCTACGGGTTCATGGAGGATCCGCACGTGCCGATTGCGTTGCGCGCAGCCCAGGTCCAGGGGCTGGATATCGACGCCGGCGATGTGACGTATTTCCTGGGGCGGGAGACGATCCTCATCACGCCTCGACGCGGAATGGCGATGTGGCGCGAGAAGCTATTCGTGCTGATGACCCGGAACGCGGTGCGAGCCACCGCGTTCTTCCACCTGCCGCCTGAGCGCGTCGTCGAGCTGGGCGTGCAGGTCGAAATCTAATTCAGTTGGTGGTTGGTGGTTGGCGGTTGGTGGTTGGCGGTTGGTGGTTGGTAGCGGGTGGTTGGTTCGTGGTCGGACCAACAACCACCAGCCACTAACCACCAACCAGTTGCGTCGTCTTCGCGACGACGACCCATGATTCGGATGACATCGAGTTGTAGTAGTCGACGAAGCGCTTCGGCTCCGCGGCGTCGTACTTCTCGAGGTTGTGCGCCCACCGGAATCCAATCGGCTGGTAGACCAGCTCCACCTCCACCTGGAACGGCCCGCCACTGGCCGGCACATCGACCGAGTACCGGACGCGATCGCCGTCGCCGGTGAAGTTCGCGTCTTGAGCCGCGGCGCCGTAGACGCCGATGTCCGGGTCGGCGTTCGCCTTGTTGAAGCCGCGCGGGAGCAGCCGGTTGTCCTTGATGTAGTGCGTGGCGGTCAGCAGGCCGGTTGTCGGGACGTTGTTCGAGTCGCCCATGACCGGTTCGTAGATCTGCACCTGGTCGGCGCTGGTGATCTGGTCGTAATGCGGTTCGAACTTCGTCGCATCGGCGTCGTTGTCGTTGCCTTGAATCATGCCGGTGGCGGTGATCGCTCCCGATTCGAACACGGCGCGCCCCTGGCGATCGCGAACGACCAGATGCAGCCAGGTGCGACGCGCCGGATAGCCGGTCGGGAACTTGTGGCCCGTCAGGTTCTTGACGTCGACGTCGACATTGAGCTTGCCGGCGGCGAGCTCCGTGCGCGCGATCGAGGCGGTCGCCGTGTCTTCCTGCAACTGGCGGATCGTCGCCTTGGCGGTCGCTTCCATCTCGGATGGCTGCGCGACGACGCCGAGGTCGTCGCGGTAGCGGTTCAGCAGCCGCACCATGAAGGCGTTCCCGCCGACGAACACGTGCCGATGCACGCCGTCGCGGAAATCTCCAAGCACCGATGCCGCGCGTGCCTGGCCCTGCACGACCGGCATGTGGCACGACTGGCAGCTTTGCGCGTTCTCTCCCTGGCTGAACGCGCTGTGCTGCCACTCCTGGTAGTTCATCTGCTCCGGCAGTGAGCCGATGACCTGGCCGTTCGGCGAAAACGCCTGGGTGTAGAGCGTGTGGCACGTGGCGCACAGCTCCGACTGCTGGATGTGCATCGCCTGCGCCTGCACGAACCCGGTGACCGACCGCATGATCGTCTTGCGTCCAGCGTCGATCTGGAACGGCCCGAAGATCACGCGCGCGCCGTCCGGCGGCGTCGGACGCATCGTGAAGTTCGCGTTGAAGTTCTCGCGCGTGCCGAGCCCTTCATTCGAGATCTGGTGGCAGACCGTGCAGGAGATGCTGTCGGCGGCCAGCTTGTGCAGCTCCGAGTCGTCGTCTTTGTTGATCGGCAGCTGCGCGAAGACGTCCGCCTTCCTGCCCATCGCCTTCGAGATTTTCTGCAGCATCGGCATGTGGCAGGCCGCGCACTCGTCCTGGATTTCTGCCGAGTGCATCGGATGATCGATCGTCTCGCGCCGCACGCCGGCCTGCCAATACGGATCGCGTCCGGAGTTCGCCATCATCGTCGAGCGCCATGACGCGCCGATCGAGATGTCCTCGCCACCCGGGGTGATCAGGTTGTTGTGACACGCGAGGCAGTTTTCCGAGAGCGTGAAGAGCGACGTGTCGAGGCGCAGATTCGCGGGCCTGGCCGGCGCAGGCTGCGCGCCGGCTGGCGACGGGATGACCTGCGCCGCGCGCGGCACGGCGACGAAAAAGGCGAGCAGCCAGATGGCACAGGCAAGCGGCAGGATGCGATTCATCGACATAAGGGATCCGTAGGGCGGGTCTTTACGGCCCGCCGTCAATGCCAGAAGTCGAACAGGCCGCCGTCGAACCAGTCCCAGAGGAAATAGGTGAGGAACTGAGGATGCCGCCCGTCGCGCTCGGTGACGGGCACGCGCACGCCCACGCTGAGCAGGACGTGCTGCAGCTTGCTGAGCGACACCTGCATCTGGGGCACGACGTCGACTTCCGTCGGCTCGCCCGACGGCCGGGCCAGGAGGATTTCGGCCATCGGCGTCCAGGCGCGGCCGAAGCCCTGATCCTGCGCGTAGGTGTAGCCGAGCGCCGCGCGGAGGAACGGCTCATTCAACGCCTTGCTCTTGTCGGTCGGCAGCTCGATGCCGCCGTGCATCTGCACAAAGCCATTCGCCCCGAGGCCCTTGGCGAACATCGCGAACGGTTCCCAGATCGTCACGCCGCCGCCGAGCCCCGCGCTCTCGTTGCCGGTCGGCAGCGTCACCGCGCCACCGGCGGCGATGATGGCGGAATGGTCGACGCTTGCGTAAAAGGAGCGGCGCAGCGCGATCTCGATATCGCCGAACCCCTGGCCCCACGGCTGTCCGGGAGTCGTCTGCTGAAAGTCGAGCGGCAGCGTGATCTCGTACTGGCTGCGCGTCTTGAGGCGGTGCTCGTAGACGATGCTGTTCGTCACCGCCTTCGTGCCCCTGCCCGTCACGCCCGTCGTCCAGACGGCTTCGTTCTCGGGAAAGGCCTTTTCGGTGAAGAACGCGCGCGGGTAATTCAGATCGCCACGCGGCCACGACGCGTCCTTGCAGAACGTCCAGAGATACTTGATGACCGATTCGATCTGCTCGTCCGACAGCGCGTCGCCGAACGACGGCATGTGTCGGTCGAGGCCGCGAATCGGCCCGCCCCGGTGAATCACCGACGACCAGTCGCTCAGCGGCTCGACCGTGTTGATTGAGCAATCGGCAAAATCGGGAAACGGCACGTCGAACCCGACGACGCTCTGCGGCGAGCCTCTGCCGTCGAGCGCGTGGCACGTGGCGCACGTCATCCGGAAGATGTCCTCCCCGGTGGCGTCGGCCGGAAGCCCGGTGTTGGCCAGCGATGTCGGGGGTGTCGTGGCGTCCTGCGCCGCGTGAAGCGAGACCGCCCCGGCAACGCAGACGTACAGGAGCGCTGCCATCCCGATCGACCTGATTCCCTTGCCTGCTCGTATGCCCCGCATATTTTCCCCAGCGCAGACGTGAAGATGGCTAGTTGGTTGGCGCGTAGACGTACTGCTCGAGCCGCGCAAGCTCGGTCGCATCGACGTACTTGCCGATTTCGCGATGGAACTGCGCGAGCGCTTTGTACGGACGGTACTCCTTGAACTCGCGCAGCATCCGGTTGCCGACCATCGGAATCATCAGAATCTCTTCGTCGGTGGCCGTGTTCAGGTTGATCGGCACGAACAGCTTCACGTACAGCTCCGCGCGATCCGCCTTGCTGAGCGAGCTCAGCGCGGCGTCGAGATCCTTGACCGTCTTGAACGGACGTTTCGCGATCACGGCCTTCGCAAGCGCCGCGTTCATGTGCGGAAGCTTCGCCAGGTCCGCTTCCTTGACGACGTTGGCGTCGACAATCGTGACAGGCTTGCCGACCTGCGCGTGGGCAGGCTGGCTCAACCCGGCACACGCGGTCGCGAGGACGAGGCAGCGCATCATCTGTTTCATAGTTGTGTCTCCTGACTGCCCGTCTTGCCGGCTGCGCCGGCCAGGCAGGGGTGGCGGTAGGTGTGCGCGAAGCCGACGAGACCAAGCAGCGTCATCGATCCGGGGGCAAGCACCGGCGTGGCGCCCGCAACGGTCTTGCGGAGAAACTCGAATCCGTGTTCTGCCGGGCTGAGCTCGCGCTCGAAGTCGACGTTGCCGTCGTAGTGGAGCGCCACGCCGAGCGCGCCGGTGGCGATGAAGACGACCATCAACGCCTGTAGCGTGCGCACGCTGGCCCTCCCGGGCGATGCAGTATGCCAGGCGATCACGACGATCCCCGCGGCCAGCATGACGAGCGGGATCCACTGCGCCGGCTTGTCGATGTGCCGTAGCAGGATCAGCTCGCCGACAGTGCCAAAGATACCCACGGCCAGGGTGCCAAGAAGCAGTTTTCGGATCGACGCGAGAGTCTCGGACTCCCGCACAGGGGTGCCAACCGTCATGAACGTGAACGCGTTGGCGCACACACTACCGCAGACCGCCGCGGGGGCGTGAGCTTGCGAGCGAGTCTCAGAATCAGTTTCTGAGCAGCGAGCGCGCGACAGCCGGATCGCCGTCGTTGGGTGCGGGGATCACGTCGAGAATCTTCGCGAGCACGTTGTAGATGCTGACGTTCTCGAACGGCGGGACCGTGACGCCACTCTTGAACGCCGGACCGGCGGCGATGAACGTCGCGCGCATCGACATCAGCATCGGGTCGTAGCCGTGCGTGCCGCGAGGGCCTTTGATCGTTCCCGCTTTGACCGCGTCGACGGTGGCGCGGCGCAACACCTGCCAGCCCTCGTCGGCGACGCCGATGATCGGCGGCACACGCGGGTGATCGCGGTAGTGCCAGCGTTCCGGGGTCTCAGCCTTGCGATAGACCTTCAGATGCGGGTTTGCATTGGCGAGTGAGCGATACACGGCGTCTTCCTTCCCCGGCTTCGGAAAAACGCCAAGCGTCGGGTTGATATCCGAAATGTAAGCGTCGTTTGTCGAGAGGTAATCGTCGGCGACGATCACACGCGCGTCGTCGATGGGCGCCATGCCGTGGTCGGATACCACGACGATGTTGACGCGGTCGAGGATGCCGCGTCGCGTCAGACCGTTCATCAAGGCGCCGAGGTAGCCATCATCCCGGACAATCGCGGCGCGAACCGCCGGAGAGTCGGGGCCATTCGCGTGCCCGGCGGAATCGGTGTCCTCGAAGTACAACGTGATGAACACCGGCCGCTGCGGGGCCGGCAGATCGAGCCACGTCAGGACCTGATCGATGCGTGCAGACGCCGGAACATTTCCATCGTACGCCTTCCAGAGATGCGGCATCACGCCGTTGTGGGCCGCTTCGGAACCCGGCCAGAAGAGCGGCGCCGAAGCGCGGCCGGCGCGTTCGACCAGCGTCCAGATCGGTTCACCGCCCCACCACATCGGATTCTGCACTTCCTCGCGCTTTGCCATTGCGAAGGTACGCCCCGTGGGCGGGTCGAAGATGTTGTTGGCAACGATCCCGTGGTGGCCGGGATAGAGACCCGTGGCGATCGTGTAGTGATTGGGGAACGTCTTCGACGGGAAGCTCGGAATGAGGTTTTCTGCGTGAACGCCTCGCGCCATCAGCTGCCGCAGATTCGGGGTCGGCGCCTTGGCTGGATAGTCCCAGCGGAATCCGTCGAACGAGATCAGGATGACGGTCGGCTGCAGATCTGGTGGCGCACCGACCGGGCCCCGCTGAAGGGCGAGGGTGACACTGCTCGACGCGATCACGAGGATCGCGGCCGCTATCAGCAGTGCGCGACGCATGGTCGTCAGTGTATCAGTCGAACTCGAGGCGCGGCGCAGCCTGAGCGGCGCCGACCGTTCCCGCCGTGATCGTCGCCTTCGCGTAGTTCTCCGCCTTGATTGGGCTGCCGGCCAGCCGCCGAAGCATCGTCAGCTGGCCGGTGTGGGTCAACGCGTCGGCGATCGGTCCCTGGAACAGGCGCTCGATCGACCAGCCGAGAGGCTCGTCGGACGCGAGATAGGCATCGAACGCCTCGAGCGCGGCGAAGAAGCGCGCGACTTCCTGATCCCAGGGCAGCGGCGTCGAGTCTCGCCATGTGTGCTGTCCTCGGGCAAGGGAGAGCGCCCAGTCGAAGAGATCGCCCATGTGCGCCAGGATCTGCCCGGGTGCGCGCGAGCCTGGGGCGACGGCAAACGCGCCGAAGTGCGGTGGCGCATCGCGCAGCGCCTTGCCGGCGCGATAGGCAAGGGTCGCAACCGCGTGGCGGAGCAGCTGCCGGTCGGCTGACATGAGGGAATTCTAAATCGGGGTCAGACCCCGGTGATGCGGCGTACAGGGGTCAGACCCCGGTGATGAACCGACTCAAGGTCGCAAAAATCGCGTACATACCACAGCGGGCGCGTGGCGGATACTGCTATTGATGGACCTTCCTTCGCACGAATATCCCGCAATTATTCAGGGTGTTCGCGCGGGACGATTCTTGCTTTGTCCAGGGCATGGCGCGCCGTCCTCGCTGCTTTGCTCCAGGCCTTAGCTGGCACGTAACCCAACGAGGCAACAATCGGACTCTGATGTTCCGCGCGCCTTCTGATTACGACGTCTTTCTCGCGGTCCTGCGGTACGAAAGCAAACCCCGCGGGTTGAACATCCATGCATACGCGTTGATGACGAACCACGTGCATCTGCTGGCAACACCGGAATCGGAGACATCATTGCCACAAACGATGCAGGCTGTAGGGCGTCGGTACGTTCAGTTTTTCAATCGCCGGTATGGTCGAACCGGCGGGCTGTGGGAAGGCCGTTACAGAGCCGCGATGGTGCACGACGAGCGGTACTGGCTCACGTGCATGCGGTACGTCGAGTTGAATCCTGTCCGTGCGGGACTCGAAGCCGCTCCCGAGACGTACCGATGGTCGAGCTACCGCTACCACGCGTTTGGCGGCCGGGACGTTCTCCTCAGCGACCATCCTCTGTATCTCGCGCTCGGATCGAGTCCTGACGATCGGCAGCTCGCATGGCGCGAGATCTGTGGTCAACAGATGACATCGGAACAGCTCGAACGGATGCGACGGTCGATCCATTCGGGATTCGTGCTGGGTGAATCGACCTACCACGAGGTCCCAGCTGGTTGACGCTGGCCGTCTCACCAAGTTGATACGCCGCATCACCGGGGTCTGACCCCGGTACGGCGCATCACCGGGGTCTGACCCCAAGTACAATCGGCTGCATGTCCTGCGTGCGGCCGGCGCTGCTCGCGGCCCTTCTTCTTCCTTCCGCGCTCGCGCCTGCGGCGGCGCAGACACGGCCTGAGCACCGGCTTGCCCTCGTTGCGGAACTCGACGGCATCATCCATCCGGTCTCGGCCGAGTATCTGATCGACGTCATCAACCAGGCCGACACCTCGGGCGCGGACGTCGTGGTCATCGTGCTGCGGACGCCCGGAGGCCTGCTCGATTCGACCCGCGACATCGTGTCGCGGATGATCACGTCGCGCGCGCCCGTGGCCGTGTTCGTCGGGCCGTCGGGCGCACGCGCAGCCTCCGCCGGTTTCATCCTCACGCTCGCGGCCGACGTCGCGGTGATGGCGCCCGGCACACATATCGGCGCCGCGCATCCGGTCTCCGGCACCGGCCAGGCCATGGACGACGTCGAGTCGAAGAAGGCGGCGTCCGATGCCGCGGCCTACGTGAGAACGCTGGCGGAGGCACGCGGCCGCAACGTCATGCTCGCGGCCGACGCCGTCCTCGAGAGCCGGGCGTTCACCGATCAGGAAGCGCTGCAGGCGACGCCGCCGCTCATCGATTTCACCGCTGCCGATGTCGATGCGCTTCTGCGGGCGCTCGACGGCCGCACGGTCAGGCGCTTCGATGGCCGACAGACGCAGGTTCACACGCAAGGAATCGAAGTGCGCCGCGTCGCCATGACGAGCCGCCAGCGCTTTCTGAGCGCCATCGCGAATCCCCAGATCGCGTACCTGCTCATGACGCTCGGAATGCTCGGCCTCACCATCGAGCTCTGGAATCCCGGCGCCACCTTGCCGGGCGTCGCCGGCGGGCTCTGTCTGCTGCTCGCATTCTTCGCGCTGCAGATCCTCCCCGTGAATACGACGGGCGTACTGCTGATCCTCTTCGGCGTCGCGCTGCTCGTGCTGGAGCTCAAAGTGCCGAGCGGGGTGCTTGGCGTCGGCGGCACGATCGCGCTGATCGTCGGCGCGGTCATGGTGACCGACACCGTGCCGGGCGTCCAGGTGGGCTTTGCCTTCATCGTGCCGGTCGCGATCGGCTTCGCGGTGATTTTCCTGTTCCTCGGGCGACTGGCGCTTGCGTCGCAACGGCGGCCGCCGGTCACCGGGATCGACGGCATGCGCGGATCCGAAGCGCGTGCCCGCGACGCGATCGGCCCCGACACCCCCGGATATGTTCACGTGCACGGCGAGCTGTGGCGCGCGACGAGCCGCGTGCCGGTGACGGCCGGAGACACTGTTCGAGTCGTGGACGTGCAGGGACTCACGCTGACGGTGGAACCATCGATCGCGCCCAGGCGCGAAGGAGAATCGTCATGAACCAGATTTCACCGACGCTGGTGCTCGGCGTCGTCGTCATCTTCTATCTGCTGACCTCGATCCAGATCCTGGCCGAGTACGAGCGCGGCGTCATTTTCCGTCTCGGCAAGCTCCTGCCGCAGCCGAAGGGTCCAGGCGTCATCTTCGTGTTCCGGCCCATCGATCGCATCGTGCGGATCAGCCTCCGCACCATCGTCCACGACGTCCCGCCCCAGGATGTCATCACGCGAGACAACGTGTCGGTGAAGGTGAGCGCCGTCGTCTATTTCCGCGTCCTCGATCCGCGCCGCGCCGTGGTCGAGGTCGAGAATTACCTGTACGCCACGTCGCAGCTCTCGCAGACCACGCTGCGGAGCGTGCTCGGACAAGCGGAGCTCGATGACCTGCTCTCGCAGCGGGACCGGTTGAACCAGCAGCTGACGAAGATCCTGGACCACGAGACGGAGCCGTGGGGCATCAAGGTGTCGGCGGTCGAAGTGAAAAACGTCGATCTGCCGCAGGAGATGCAGCGCGCGATGGCGCGCCAGGCGGAAGCGGAGCGCGAGAAGCGCGCGAAGATCATCCACGCCGAGGGCGAGCTGATCGCGTCGGAGAAGCTCTCGCAGGCCGCCGCCGTGATCGATCGCGAGCCGGCGGCGATGACGTTGCGCTACCTCCAGACGCTCACGGAGATCGCCTCGGGGCAGAGCTCGACGATCCTCTTCCCGGTCCCGCTGGAGCTGATGCGCCTGCTTCGAGGGACGGAGAAGTAATCGGCTGAGAACTGGCTACTAAGAACTGAAAGCTGCTTTAGTGGTTGGTGGTTAGTGCCGCGGCTCTGAAGAGCTCGTCGGCAGAGCTGAGCACCGTCCATCGCAGCCGCTCCGGATACTGCAGCTCTCTCGCCAGGAAGTCCTGCACGGTCGCCGCCGCCTGCGGCGACCGGTGCCCCCACAACGCGCTGTCCATCCAGCGTCCCGGGAAGAAGATGTCGCCGGTGCGCTGGATCTCGCGCAGCAGCTCGAGGCTCGGGCGGATGAATCGCTCGGCGTCGGCCTCGCGCAGCGGATGATTGAGATAGGCGATCGATTCGAGCACCCACGGCTCGCGCCGCCGGTTGTCGAGCTGACGGAAGCGCTCGAACGCCTGCGCCCTGACCTGCGGGTCGGCGGAGAGCGCCGGCATCACGAACGCGAAGCGTGCCTTGCGATCCGGGTTCTCCGTCCGCTCGAGCTGCGTCTGCAGGATCTGCTGCCACCCGGGGACCTCGCGCACGGCCAGCTCCATCGCCATCGCGATCTCGTCGGTCTCGGCAAACGTCAGCCCCGGAATCTTCTCGTCCCGCCGCCAGACGCGCTCGAGCCAGCTCACGCCGTCGCGCGTCAGCCCGTCGTCTCGAAACGCGCTGAACCACGCGGACTTGAGGCTGGTCGTCGCCGCCCGGCTGATGCCGGCGCGCAGCGTTGCCTCGATCAGGGGCGCTCGCGCGACCCGGTCGCTCGCCGGAAGGAAACGCCAGAACGCGCGGCTCATGTACCCGAGCACGCGCTGGGTGTTCTGCTCGTCGGTCTCGTCGGGCAGCGCGCGCAGCGCGGCATCGATGAACACGCCGGGCGCCACGTGTCCCTCGAGCAGGTTGTCCCACAACGTGACCCAGGCGGCGCCGCGGGTGAGCGGGTCGGGCACATGCTGAATGTTCGCGAGCAGGTACGTGGCGCTCTCGCCGTCGAGGAGGAACAGGCCGTAGCCGAGCCCCGCGCCGTTCGGCAGCACGAACAGCGGCTTCGGCATGCCCGCCGCCTCGCGCACGGTCGTCGCGCGCGCGTCCGCGAACACGGACAGATCTTTCTGTGACCCGGCGTAGCCGAGCGTCACGCGCATGCGCTGCGGCCACACGAGGCCGCGGCGCAGCGGATCGCTCATGGTGATGGTCAGCCGGCCGATGCGATTGTCTTTCGTGACGCGCAGCGCGGTGGTGAACTCCGGCCGTCCGCGCTCGTCGACCCACGCGCGGCTCCACGCCGAGAGATTCTCGGGCGTGCGCGCGTCGAGGATCCGAATGAGGTCGAGCCACGTCGCGTTGCGGAAGGCATACGTCTTCAGGTACTCGCGGAGGCCGTCGCGAAAGCGCTGCTCGCCCACGATCATCTCGAGCTGCCGCATCACGATCGGCGCCTTCTCGTAAATGATCGGCCCGTATAACTGGCCGGCATCGCTGAGATTCGTCAGCGGCTGGCGGATCGGGTTGGCGCCCGCCGTGCGGTCGATCGAGTACGCATCCGGATAGTTCGACAGGAAGAACCGCAGCTCGTGGTTCACCTGCGGGAACGACGGCTTCACGATCTTCTCCGCCATGAAGTTGGCAAAGACTTCCTTCGTCCACACGTCGTTGAACCACTGCATGGTCACGAGATCGCCAAACCACATGTGGGACGTCTCGTGCGAGATCGTGCTCGCGCGATTGAGCAGCTGGTTCTGCGTGGCCGTCTCGTCCAGCATCAGGCTGGCGGCGTTGTAGAGGATCGCGCCCGCGTGCTCCATGCCGCCGAACTGGAACGACGGGATCAGCACGAAGTCGAGCTTGTCGAACGGATACGGGATCGCCGTGTAGCCCTCGAGCCACGCGAGGGCCGCCGCGTGCAGATCGAAGAGCGCGTCGCGATTGCGCGCGACCTTCGCCGCGTCGGTCTCGCGATGGAACATCCGCAGCTCGCGGCTGTTCCGCGTGGCGCGCTCCACGGAGAATTTGCCGGCGACGAACCCGAACAGGTACGTCGGCAGCGGCTTCGTCTCTGCGAACTGGACGCGCCGGCGCGCGGCGTCGGCCTCGCGCTTCACCTCGGGCGCGTTCGCCACCGTCTCCCATCCCGTCGGGACGTCGAGCGAGAGCGTGTAGCGCGCCTTGAGATCGGGCTGATCGAAGCAGGGGAACGTAAGGTGCGCGCGCGCGGGAACGAAGAGCGTGTAGAGAAAGTCGTCGTTGCGGTTGAGCGCCGCGTCGCCGGCCGTGAACTCGATCGTGATCTCGTTCTCGCCGGCCCGCGTGGCGCCCTCCGGGACGATCGCGTGGTCCTCGACGTAGATCGGTGTCACCGTCGTCCCGTTGATGCGAATGCTGCGGATCCGATCGCGCGGCTCGGCGAGGTCCAGGACGATCCGGTGCGGCGTCTTGAGCGCAAACCTGAGCGACGCCTGCCCGGGCACTGGCTGCCGGCGGTCGGCGGGGACCGTGAACGCCAGCTCGTATCGAAGGGCGCCGATCGCGGCCGCGCGCTCGCGGGCGAGCGCCTCGGATACTCCCCGGTCGGCCGTATCAGCCGCAGTCGCGCCGATAAGAGTCATCAGAATCAGGCTGAGCATTCATGCACCATTTGAAAATAGAATGCCACATGGCTTCACGGCCGCTGCAGGCAGGCCGCCTTGCACTGGTCTTCGCCGGGCTGGCGCTGGTCGCCGGTACCCATCCCGCCGCCCAGCAGCCCGGATCGGTCCGCGGGCGCGTGTCGATCGGCATCCCGATCACCGCCAGGCGCGCGACTTCGACCTATTCCCGCACGGTGCCGACGGTCGCGCTCGCGCCCGAATCCGAGCTTCGGCACGTCGTCGTCTACCTGAAGGACGCCCCGCACACTACGGTAGCGCCGATGCACGCCGAGATCCGGCAGGAGAAAGAGAATTTTGTTCCCCGCGTCGTGGCGGTGACGGCCGGCTCCGAGGTCGACTTTCCGAACGACGACCCGATCTATCACAACGTGTTTTCCCTGTCGCGGGTGAAAACCTTCGATCTCGGCCGCTATCCCAAGGGACAGTCCAGGCGGGTTCGGTTCGATAAACCCGGCGTGGTGAAGGTGTTCTGCCAGATTCACTCGCACATGTCCGCCACCGTGATGGTGTTCGACCATCCGTGGTTTGCCGTTCCGGGCGATCAAGGGACGTTCGAGCTGCCGGCCATATCACCAGGGGCGCATCAGGTCACCGCGTGGCACGAGCGGCTCGGGGACACGACGGTCGACGTCCGCATCGACGCCGCGCGCGCCGTCACCGCCGACTTCGTGTTGCCCGTTCCGGAGCAATGAGGACACCGCCGCGCCCGGCGCTCGCGCAACGACTGGGTCGCCAGCGGGTGTAGCATGCGCGCCGTCTCCCTGGCGTGTGCCGTAACGCTCCTTCTTGCCGCCGCGTCCACGTCGGCGCAGCAGGCACGACCGTCGTTCCTCGCGGTTGATTCCTCGGCGGCCGTCGATTACACAGTCGATACGAACGGCAACTACGTCAAAGGCGTCTTCCTCGATTCGCTGGTGACTGCGGACTTCGGCCGCGGGTTCCAGGCGATGGTACGGCCACAGGCCCAGCGCATTGCCGCGACTCGCGAGTGGAATCGTCAAATCTGGATTGCGGAGGTCCGGTACGAACGCGCCGGCACCGTCGGGGTGCGACTCGAGGGCGGTTACATTCCTTCGCCGATTGGCCTGGCGAACCTCACGCTGCGGCCGCATCTGAACCCCACGATCGCGCAGCCCGCGTCGCTCTTCACGTCCATCCCGTCCCTCGAGTTTCGCGGGCCGCGCATCAACCTGCTCAGCGGGCTTTATCCGCTCGGCGCCCAGGCGACGGTGTCGACGCGGCTCTGGGATGCCAGGACTGCCGTCATCGACAATTCGCCAATGCGACTTCGGAGGGTGTTCGGCCCCGTGAACCCTCCGCGCTTTACGAACGTCGTGGTTGGCGGAGGCGTCACGCCGTTCGTCGGATTCCGGATAGGCGCGTCGGTCACACGCGGAGGATGGCTGCGCGCGGGCGAGAGTCCGACGATCACCGTCGACCGCAGCGCGCGCGTGGTCACCATGGAATCCGAGCTGGCGTTCCGGCACACGAGCCTGGCCGGTGAGTGGACGCACGACACGCTCGAGACGAGTCTTGGCGATCGATCGGCAGCAGGCTGGTATGTGCAGGGAGCGCAGACGCTCTCGCCTCGATGCTTTGTCGCCGGCCGGGTTGAGCGCATGCGCAGCACGCTGCCGGTTGTCCTCGTGCAGGAGCAGACCTTCAAGGCGACCGAGCAGACGCTTGCGTTCCGCATCACTCCAGAGCTCACGCTGCGCGTCAGCCACCGCGCAGTCGAGCGGTTCGGGCGCACCGGATTCGATCACACCGCCGCGACATCCCTGGTCTGGTTCCGACGCTGGCTGTGACGTACGTCGACCCGCAGGTCCGGGCCGTTCTCGCCTACCTCGCGCAGCTCGGGCATCCTCCCATCGACACGATTCCGCCGGCCGACGCGCGCCGGCAGTACCGCGAGACGCGGGCCGCTCTTCGACCAGCGGCTCCGATCCTCCCGGTCGTGCGCGACATCCGCGCGGACGGCGCGACGGGATCCGTTCCGCTTCGTCTCTATCGACCTTCCGACGGCACGCTGCCGGCGCTGATCTACTTCCACGGCGGCGGATGGGTGACTGGCGATCTCGACACGCACGATGTCGTCTGCCGCCAGCTCGCGGCGCAAGCCGGCGTCGTCGTCATCGCCGTCGACTATCGCCTGGCGCCGGAGCACCGCTTCCCCGCCGCCGTCGACGATTGCTGGACGGCAACCACGTGGGTCGCGGCGCATGCCGCGGAGCTCGGGATCGACGCGTCGCGGCTTGCCGTGGGCGGCGACAGCGCCGGCGGCGGGTTTGCCGCGGCCATGACGCTGATGGCGCGTGATGCCGGCGGCCCCTCGCTCGCGTTTCAGCTGCACGTGTATCCCGTCACCGACGTGAGCGCTGAAAGCGCGTCGTACTCGCGCCACGCGGAAGGCTTCCTGCTCACGGGCAACCTGATGCGATGGTATGTCGCGCAGTACCTGAGGCGGGCCGATGACGCGCGCGACTGGCGCGCGTCGCCGCTGCTGGCGGAGTCTGTGAGCGGGCTGCCGTCCGCGCTGGTCATCACCGCGGCGCTCGACCCGTTGCGCGATGAGGGTGAAGCTTACGCGCGCCGGCTCGAAGACGCCGGCGTGCCGGTGGACTACGTCTGCCTTGGCGGAATGATTCACGGGTTTCTGACGATGGGCGGAAGGATCGATACGGCGAACCGCGCCATCTCGTATATGTCGGCCGCGCTCCGCCAGGCTCTCACTCGCTAGTACGGACGGAGATCGTAGAGGCGGACCTTAAGGTCCGCCTCTACAAGATCCGCCTCTGCCGCTTCGTCCAACCACAGCCACGCCAACCCGCCCATCGCCAGCGCCAGGCCGGTCACGGCAACCGGCAGC
>JAHFUO010000143.1 GCA_023265015.1 Acidobacteriota bacterium
TCGAGCGACAGGCCGATCGGGTCCATCAACCGGTGGCATCCGGCGCAGGCCGGGCTCTTGCGATGCTCTTCCATCCGCTCGCGCATCGACAGCACCTTCCCGGGCTTTTCGTCGAGCGGGGGGACGTTCGGCGGCGGCGGCGGCGGTGGAGTCCCGAGGATGTTCGTCAGGACGTACTTTCCGCGCGTCACCGGCGACGTCCGGTTGGGGTAGGACGTCAGCGCGAGGATGCTTCCCTGGCCGAGCAGCCCGCGCCGCGCGGGATCGGTCACCGTCACACGGCGGAACTGCGTGCCGTAGATGCCCGGAATGCCGTAGTGCCGGGCCAGACGTTCGTTGACGAACGTGTAGTCGGCGTTGAGCAGGTCGATGACGCTGCGGTCTTCGAGGACGACGCTCTCGAAGAGCATCTCGGTTTCGCGCTGCAGGCCGTCGCGCAGGTTGTGATCGAAATCGGGGAAGACGTCGGCGTCGGGCAGCAGGCCTTTCAGGTTGCGCAGGTACAGCCACTGGCCGGCGAAGTTCGCGCCGAGCGCGCGTGCGCGCTCGTCCGCGAGCATGCGCTTCACCTGCCGCTCGAGCACCGCGGCGTTCTGGAGCTGCCCGCGCGTCGCCGCGTTCAACAGCTCGTCATCCGGGATGCTGCTCCAGAGAAAGAAGGCGAGGCGCGATGCGAGCTCGAGATCCGGGATGCGATAGATCGTGCCGGGAGGAACGCCGTCTGGATCGCGTTCCGCGCGGAACAGATACTGCGGGCTGACGAGCAGGTACGCGAGCGAGGCCTGAATCGCGGAGTCGAAGCTGCCGCCCTTGCCGCGATCGCGCTGATAGAACGACATCAGGCGGTTCATCTCCGCATCCGAGACCGGACCGCGGAACGCCCGGCGGCCGAGGGTTGACAGAATCTGCCTTGCGCAGACGCTCGCGCCGGCATCAGAGGCAGGGCGACACGCGAAGATGCGGCGGCGGCTTGGCGAGTCGCCCGGTCCGGTGACCTTGAACGGGCCTTCGATCGTCACCTTGTCCAGTTCCGGGATGCCGACAGGCGTAATCGGATCGATGCGTTCGCGATCGAACGGCTGGAGCAGCTCGAGTGTCGTCGCGGAGCTCTTCTTCAGGAACGCAGCGCCCACGTCGTGCGTGCCTGCCTTCACGGGGAGGCGCTTCTGGAAGCGCTTCTCCATCTCGTCGCCGGCCAGCGTCGGCTGCAGGTAGTTCGCCTGCTCATCGAGGGGGCCGCCGAATTTCGCGAGGACGATCCGCTCGCCGTCGAGCGTGACCTCAAGGTCATCGGGCAGCTCCAGGCCGCGAATGATGTTGACCGTCTCGCGATAGAGTTTCGGACTGATGACGTACTCGCCGTCGACAGGGAAGTAGTGGCGGATCAGGATCCCGCCGCGCGTCCCGAGCGGAAGACCGGGGACGTGATCGTTCTGCGAGAGGTCGCCGCGGACGCGATACGTCTCGAGCCACGGACTGATCTTCGGATCGCCTACGGCCAGCGCGCTCACCTTCCACGCGGCAGCGAGGTAGCGCTCCATCAACGCCGGCGACACGCTCTGCACGTCGGCGACGTTGTCGAATCCGTACGCTTCTTCGTCCGGCGGCAGCAGCGACGAGACGTCCACGTCGAGCGCCAGCAGATCGCGAATCGCGTTGCCGTACTCCGCGCGGTTGAGGCGATGGAGAATCGGGCGGCGCAGCGTGGGCGACGCCAGCGTCGCGCGATCGATCGACGTCTCGAGGTGCCCGACGAGACCATCGAGCGCGGCCTGCGCCGGGCGCGGCACGCCGACCGGCGGCATCATGCCCGCGCGCAGCTTGCGAATCACTTTTTCCCAGACGTCCGCGTGCTCGGGCGCCTGCGCGGGATCGATGCTGTCGAGCTCGAGCCCCGCGGTCTTGAGCCGTGCGTTGTGGCACGTGACGCAGTACTGATTGATCAGCGCGCGTTCCGGAGACGTGGCGCCCGCAGCGGCCGATGCCTGCTGAGTCGCGGGCGGAGCCGCTGTCTGAGACTGGCTCGCCACCGTCGTCAGCGCCAGCAGACAGGCCGAAATGTTAAGGAATAGCGCTCTATTCACCGCGCGGATCCTGTCATAATCGCTCGCCTATGGCCATGAAGTACGCCCGCCCTGAGCTCGGTCGAGGGGTGTGGGCCGTTATTTTACTGCTGTTTTTCGGGGTGTCGGCCTCCTTCGCCCAGACCGCGGGCGGTCCGCTCGCCTCGCTGAAGAGGCTGAAGTGCACGTTCCCGCTGGCGACGACCGGTGCCTGGAAAGCCGGCGTGCCCGAGGCCCAGATCCGCATGCAGGAGATGGCGCTCGAGTTCGACGAGATCGACACGCAGGAAGCGTCAGCGCGAGTCATCGGCACGTCGGGTCCCGCGCATGTGACTGCAACGATTTCGGCGTGGAGCCTGTATTTCATGGACGTGGGTCCCGGTTATCTCAATACGACCACCGTGTTCTCGCAGGAGACGTCGCCGAAGAAGCTGAAGGCGGTCCATTCACGCTACGGCTACCTGCAGATGTCGCTGGGCCGCTACGTGTCCGAGCCAATCGTGTCGCAGAGCTACGGCGAATGCGCCGTAGTGGAATAAGGGTGGAGTAAGGGTGGAGTGACCGCGTGAAGACCCTGGGGATCATCTTCGTCCTCGCGCTCGGCGCGATCGTCATCACACAAGGGCAGGCCGGCATCGACGCGAAGCTGCAGACGCAGCTGAAACGGGTGTTTCCGTCGGCCGCCAGGTTCGATCCGAAAAGCGGGACGCCTCCGCATTTCAAGGTCTATGCGAAGGACGCGAGCGGCGCCGAGGCGCTCGCCGGCTACGCGTTCTGGACGACCGAGCTGCAGCCGCTCGAGCGCGCCTACGACGGCCCCATCAAGATGCTGGTCGGCATGGACGTCAAAGGCATGCTCACCGGCATCGCCGTCGTCGAGCATCACGAACCCTACGGCGACTTCTCGGTGGACACCGCCGCGTTTGCCGCGCAGTTCCGGGGCAAGGACATCCGCGACGCGTTCAAGGTCGGATCCGACATCGACGCGATCTCGCGCGCGACGATCAGCGTCACGAGCGCGAGCCGCGCGGTGAGGAACAGCGGCCGCCGCATTGCCCGGGAAGTGATGACGCCGGCAGGGTCCACTCGTTGAACGAGTTTGAGGAGCCTTCCGTCTGGGCCGAAGCGTTCGCCGAGCAGCGGCTTGAGCTGCTGCTGTTCGGCCTCTTTGCCGCGCTCGTCCTCGTCGGCTTCTTTCGCAAGAGCGAGAAGCTGAAATACGCGACGCTGATGGCGTCGGTCGCCTACCTCGGGCTGTACAAGAGCCAGCTGATCTCGATCGTGAACGTGTTCGGGCTCCTCACCTGGAACCTGCCGATCGTGCAGTACAGCCTGGGCTGGTACTTCTTCGCGATCTTCACGGTGGCGACGACGATCCTGTTTGGCCGGCTGTATTGCGGGCGCGTGTGTGCGTTTGGCGCGATGACCCAGTTGATGGATCGCGTGCTGCCCGCGAGGCTGCGCATCACGGTGCCGCGGACGATCGAGCGCCGCGCCTCCTATATCAAGTACGGCATCCTGGCCGCGGTCGTCGGTTATTTTCTCGTCACGCGCGACATCCGCGTCTACAGGTATGTCGAGCCGTTCTGGATGTTCACGTTCCAGGAGACCACGGCACTGTGGATTGCGCTTGGAGTCCTGCTCGTGGCCACCGTGTTCGTCCGCAATCTGTATTGCCGGTTCCTGTGTCCCGTGGGCGCGTTCCTCGGGTTGCTGTCGAACCTGACGGTCTTCCGGATCAAGCGCTGGTCAGAGTGCAGCACGTGCCGCATCTGCGAGAAGGCGTGCGAGTGGGGAGCGATCCGCGGTCCGAAGATCATCGCCGCCGAATGCGTGCGGTGTGACGACTGCGAGCGGCTGTACGAGGACACGAAGAAGTGCCCGCACTGGCTGATCATCATCAGGAAAGCGGACATCATGGCGCGTCGGTCGGTGGCGCCAACCGCAGCAGGCTCGCCTGCAGGCCTGACGACACGAGCACTTCATTCTTCGCAGTAACGATCACGCCCTCCACGTCGGGCAGCCGCTCGATGAGGGCCATGCCTGCCTGCGGTCCGAGCAGGAAGACGCCGGTCGAGAGTACGTCGGCCATGATCGCGCTGTTCGTGACGATCGTCGCGCTCCGCGTGGCCTGGGACGGCTCGCCGCGATCGGGATCGATGATGTGGTGATAGCGGCGGCCGTCCCTGACAAAGAAGCGCTCGTAGTCGCCCGACGTGCTGAACGTGCCGTCGGAGAGATCGAGCGCGGCAAAGCTGCGATCCGCGGGTCCGCGCGGATCGCGAATGCCGAGCCGCCACGGACGATCGCCGCGCTTTCCCGCCACATAGAGATCGCCGCCCGCCTGGATCATGAAGTCGCGGAGCCCGGCGCCGCGCAGGATCGCGGCGGCGCGATCGACCGCATAGCCCTTGCCGATGCCGCCGAGATGCGCGCTCATCCCTTTACGCTTCAGAAATGCGGTGCCCGCGGCCTCGTCGATGTCGAGGTTTCGATAGTCGATGAGGGGCAGACGCTTCTCCACCTCACGAAGGTCGGGGATCTGGTTGTCCTGGTCATGATCGAATTTCCAGAGGCCTGAGAGGGCGCCAAACGTCACGTCGAACTTGCCGCCGGTCCATTCGCTGACCTGGCGCGCCGCGCGAAGCACGTCGCGAACTTCGCCACTGACCATGACCGGATGGTCACCGGCCGCCGCATTCAACCGGACGATGTCGCTGCCGGGGCGCCAGACGCTCATGAGGCCGTCCAGGCGATCGAACTCGGCAAACACGGCGTCGAACGCCGCACCGGCTTTCGCTTTGTCATCCGTCCACGCCGTCAGGCGCAGCTCGGATCCCATCGACATCCCCGCGCGCTCGATCAGGCCGGCGCCCCGAGGGGCGGGCGG
>JAHFUO010000046.1 GCA_023265015.1 Acidobacteriota bacterium
GGGTGTGCTCCGGCGCGAGCTGGGCGACAAGGCCGGACAGGCCGCCGCCGTCCATATGCTTGCCGCCGTTGCGCGGATGCAGGGGCAGTACGGTAGAGCGGCGGAGCTGTACGAATTCAGCCTCGCGGCGAACCGCGAGGCCGGGTGGGACGTGCCGGTCGCGGGCGAGCTGTTCAATCTGGGCTACGTGCGGCTGCGCCAGCACAACGTGGCAGCGGCGACGACACTCTTCACGCAGAGCCTGCAGAAATATCGCGAGCTGCAGGACGAGGCCGGCATCGCGTACAACCTGACCGGCTTTGCGGCCATTGCCGTCGAGCGGAAACAGCCGACGCGCGCCGCGCGGCTGTACGGGTCGGCCCTGGCGATCCTCGATCAGTTCAACATCACCTTCGATCCCGACGATCAGCTCGAGGTCGATCACTACACGGCGAAGCTCCTGACGCTCATCTCTCCCGGCACGTTCGAATCGGCATCGGACGAAGGCCGGACCACCTCACCCGAGCGCGCGATCGCGCTTGCCCTGGGAGCGCCCTGAACGTCGAGTGGACGGTCGATGCCGGCGGCGCCGGCGCGCGCCTCGACAAGTTCCTTGCCGCCGCCGATCGCCTTGGCTCGCGCGGCCGCGCCGTGGCCGCGCTCGAGCGCGGCAAGATCTTTCTCAATGGCGAAGAGATGGCGCTCGCCGACGCCGCGCGCCGCGTCTCGCACGGCGACCTCATCCGGGCCTGGATGGATCGTCCCGGCAGCGCGCGCCGCGCTCCACCCGGCGAGACCGGCGATCTCGAGATCCTGTACGAGGACGCTGCGCTGCTGGTGCTGAACAAGCCGGCCGGCCTGCTCTCCGTGCCGCTCGAGCGCAAGATGGGCGCATCGTCTGTGTACGACCAGCTCGAGGATTATTTTCGTTCGCGGGGCAAACGCCGCCCGCTCGTCGTGCACCGCATCGATCGCGATACGTCGGGCGTCGTGCTCTTCGCGAAGGACGCGCGCGCGCAGGCGGCGCTCAAGGCGCAGTTCAGGCGGCGCGAGCCCGAGCGCATTTACTGGGCGATTGTGTACGGGCATCCGGATCCGAAGGCGGGCACGTGGCGCGATCGTCTCGTGTGGGATCGCAAGGCGCTCATCCAGAAGGAGACGCATCCGCGCGATCCGGAAGGGACCGACGCCATCAGCGAGTACCGCGTGCTCGAATCATTTCGCGACGCGTCGTTGATCGAGGTGCGACTCCAGACGGGGAAGCGCAACCAGATTCGCATCCAGGCGCGGCTGCGAGGTCACACGCTCGTCGGCGAGCGGCGGTACGTGTACGGACCTGAAGGGCTCCGGCCGATCGCCTTTCCACGCCAGGCGCTTCACGCCTATCGCCTCGGCTTCCGCCATCCCGGCGACGGCCGCGAGATGCGGTTCGAGGCACCACTGCCCGCGGACTTCCGCGAACTGCTTGTGAAGTTGCACAAGGAAGCCTAGGGGGAACTGTTGGTGGTTGGTGGTTCGTGGTCAGCGGTCAGTGGTTGGCGCCAACCAACCACCAACCACCAACCACCAACCACCATCCACGAACCACCATCCACGAACCAACGATCTACTTCGTCCCCTGATCGCCGACCGCGCGGTTCAGCTCCGCGATCGAGACCTTCCGGTTATTCGCCGGATAGTGGATCGGGATGATCGTCTGGACGTCGAGCCTCAGCCGCTTGATGTTGCTCACCAGGTTGAGGTTGTACGGGCTGGCCGGCGTCAAGACCGGCGCGTTCTGATCCGCGGGCGGGTTGAACGCATCCGCTTCCACGAGGATCTTCTCCTTCGGCAAGTACGCCACGAGCAGCCCCTCGTTGTGACCGCTGCCCTGCAGATGATGCAGCTCGATCACGTGGTTGCCGTCCGTCAACACCTTCTTTTCCGTCATCGTCTCGAAGGCCGGCTTCCGCGGTGACATCGCCAGCCGGTCCGGGTTGAGCGTGTGCGGCGCGGACCAGATCTTCTCGTAATACGCCTTGTGGGCTTCGTGCGTGATCACCGTCGCGCCTTCGGCCACGAAATCGCGCAGGCCGCCCGAGTGATCGAAGTGCTGGTGCGTGTTGACGACGTAGCGGATCGGCTTGTTCGGGATCAGGCGCTTCGATTCCGCGATGACCGCGTTCGCGCGATCGTCGTTGGTCGCGCCTTCGATCACGACGATGTAGTCCTTGAAGTCGACCGCGAGGCTGGCGTAGCCGCCGAGGATCAGGTAGACGCCGTCGGCGAGCTTCTCCGAGGGCGCGCCGGGTGTGGGCGATGTGGGCGCTGCCGCCGCCGGCGGCCCGCCGGCGCGGCCCTGCGCCTGGATCGTCACCGGCGCGTTCGGCTTCACGTCGCTGACGGCGAGGTCGAGAATCGGATAGTCGCCCTGCCGCTGCACGATGTGCATGGGGAACTTCACGCCGCCGAAGTCCTTGTAGTCGCTGTAGGCGGCTTCGAACTTCAGGTCGCCGAGTACCGGGTTGTCGATCCAGGTCTCGACCCGGTCGACCATGTTCTGGTCGTTGATGTAGCCGTTGACCGCCGCCTTGTTCTGGCCGGTGAACGAGACGACGTTGTACTTCCGGCCGCCGATCGTCTGCGCCTTCACGGTGGCGTTGGCCGCCGCCGCCGCCCGCAGGAAGCCCTGCGGCAGCATCCAGATCTCGAGCTGCTGCACCCACGGCGTGTTCGCGTTGACGACGATCGTCTGGTTCTGCGGCTGCTCACCGCGCACCGGCTGCTGGCCGCCGCCGCGCGGCGGGTTCTCGCCCTGCATGCGGATGCGGTCCATCTTGGAGGAGGGCACGCGGAAATCCACCTGGCGCGTGTAGGTCTTGTCGATGAACTTCGGCCACGGCGAGCTCCCGCTAAAGGCCTGGCCGACCGCGAAGTCGGCGCCGCTGCCGGAGAACTCGAGGGTGTTCAGGGTGTCGGCGCCCATGGCTTTCGACGCGCCGGCGATGACGGTCTTCGCGTCCTGCGCGGACGCCAGCGAAGCGAAGAGAGTGAAAACCACTCCCGCGATGATCGGTCTGCTTGACATAGTCGCCTCCAGATGTGCGGCCGCGATGCTAGCACGTCCTGGGTTAGCATCTGCAAAATGATGTACGAACATCGTCACGCGCCGCTGGCGCCGCGCGCGAAGTTCCTCAGGCGGCTGGCGCATCATTTCGGCATCTCCAGCCTTGTGATTGGCGGGTCCCTGCTCGTCGGGATGTGGGGGTACTGGTATTACGAGTCGCTGTCATGGATCGACGCCTTCCTCAACGCCGCGATGCTCCTCGGCGGGATGGGGCCGGTCGAATCACCGCAGACGCCGGGTGGCAAGATGTTCGCCGGCATCTACGCGCTGTATTCGGGCATGGTCGTGCTCGTCGCGGCCGGCATCCTGCTCGCCCCGGTCATGCACCGCTTCATGCACCGCTTCCATCTCGAACAGCGCGACCGGTAAGAATGCCGGCAGCCGGCAGCCGGCAACCGTGCTACCGGGCGGCCGCCGCGAACACCTGGCCGAACGCGTTGGCGAGCATCACCGCCATCAGCAGTCCGCCGACGGCGACCGTCACGAGCGCCGCGAGACGGCGCGGGTCAAAGCGCCCGGCGCGCGCCAGCGCGAAACCGACAATGAAGTTGAAGCTGCCCCAGAGCACGTTGACGATCGGCGGCGACATGCCCTGCCCGGGCGGCGAGGAAAACGGGGTCGGAAACGGGCGGCCCGAAATGCCGTTGGTGAAATGCGGAACGAAGTTGACCAGGAAGACGCCGGCGAAGAACAGCGCCAAGTAGTGATACCAGCGCATGATTGGCTCCTGTTGTGTGAGTGCCGAGTGCGGATAGTAGCATTGGCAGCGTGAGCCAGGATCAATGGACCGCCGTCGATCAGTACATCAACAACCTCGTCATCCCTCCGGACGCCGCGCTTGAGGCGACGCTCGAGGCGAGCGTGGCGGCGGGTCTCCCTCCCATCAACGTCACGCCGGCGCACGGCAAGATGCTGCACCTGCTTGCCCGGGCGCAGGGCGCGCGGCGCATCCTGGAGATCGGGACGCTCGCCGGCTACAGCACGATCTGGCTGGCGCGTGCGCTGCCGCCGGATGGCCGCCTGATCACGCTGGAATCCGATCCCCAGCATGCGGGCATCGCGCGCGCCAACATCGCGCGCGCGGGGCTCGAGGATCGGATCGACGTGCGCCTCGGCGCCGCGCTCGATACGCTGCCGCGGCTTGCGGAGGAGCGACAGGGTCCGTTCGACTTCACGTTCATCGACGCCGACCGGCCGAATCTCCCGGAATACTTCGCGTGGGCGCTGACGTTGTCACGCCGCGGCAGCCTCATCATCGTCGACAACGTCGTGCGGAAGGGCGGAGTGATCGATGCGGCGAGCGAGGATCCCAACATCAAGGGCGTGCGCCGGTTCGGCGAGCGGCTCGCGGCGGAGACGCGTGTCAGCGCGACGATGGTGCAGACGGTGGGCGCCAAGGGGTACGACGGGTTCACCATCGCGCTCGTGACGGGGTGACCATGCTGACGCGGTTGCTGGCGGATCGCGACACGCTGCTGATCACCGCCGCGGCCGGCGGGTTTGCACTCGGCCTGATGATTGCCATCGGGCTTGGCGTCTCGCTGTACCTCAAGCATCGGCGGTAGAATGAGCCCCTGTAATAATTCGGGCGCGCCCCCAGGGCACCGTCCACAGAGGAGGTTCGGATGAAACGAACTCTCGTGCTGAGCCTTTTCTTCGCCTGCTGGTTCGTGACAGGAAGTGCGGCGTCGGGCCAGGAAAGCGCTGCGGAACTCCGCGGGCGAGCCCTGGACTCGCAGGACGCGGTGCTTCCCGGCGTCAGCATCACCATCACCAACCAGGCGACTGGCGTGTACCGCCAGACCGTCACCAATGGCGACGGCACGTACTTCATCACGGCGATCTCGCCCGGGATCTATGCGATCGACGCCGAGCTCTCCGGCTTCAAGAAGTACAGCCGCCGCGACCTGCGGCTCGATCTCGGACGAACAACCACGCTCGACGTCCGGCTCGATGTGGGCGCGCTGACAGAGACCGTCTCGGTCACCGCCGACACGCCGCTCGTCGACATTACGTCGAAGGAAGTCGGCGGCAACGTCACGACTCGGGAAGCGACAACGTTGCCGTCGGTCAACGGGAACTTCGTCGGGCTGGTGGCGCTGCTCCCAGGCGTCATCGCGAACATCAGCACCGAGTCGTTCGGCTCCGACGCGGTCAGTGTCAACGGCATGGACTCGCGCAACAACAACTACATGCTCGACGGAGCCAACAACAACGACGACGTCATCGGACAGCGCGCCGGCTCGCAGGCGCGGACGCCAGTCGAGGCGATCGCCGAATTCCAGGTCGTCACCAACCAGTACGACGCGGAGTTCGGGAGGACGACGGGCGCGATCATCAACGCCATCAGCAAGCAGGGAACCAACGCGTTCCATGGCGTCGGGGCGGGCCTGTGGCAGCGGGCGGGCTTCACGCGGAAGGACTTCTTCGTGAAGCAGAACGGGCTCAACAAGCCCAACACGCAGTTCCAGACGTACCGCGCGAACCTTGGTGGCCCGATCGTGCGCGACAAAGCCCACTTCTTTTTCAACATCGAGCGCGTGATGGTCAACCGTTCGAACTCGGTCACCATCGCCTCGCATCCGGAGTTCAACAGCTCACCAGTGACGCGGGACCGTGTGTGGAATACGCTGGCGCGCGTCGATCAGCAACTCAACGTCAACAACATCTGGACCGTCCGCTGGCTGCGTGAGTCGTCGCCGCAGTTGAACCAGATCGTTCCGGTGACCGCATTCGCCGGCGTGACGCTTCCGGCCCCGCTCCAGGTCACCGTAAACACCTCGCGCGAAGAGCACGACATCGACCAGACGATCATCGGCACCCTCAATTCCGTGCTGGGCCGTAACCGGCTCAATACGGTGCGTGTGAACTTCACGCGTGAAGACGTCGCCTTCGCGAACCCGGGCTTCAACGGAAACGGCCAGGATCAAGCTGCGTTAAAGCCGCAGCTCAATTACCTCACGTTCGTTGATCAGCAAAACGCCGTCGCCCAGGCGCGCGTCGACAACGCGTATCAATTCGACGACACGATGTCCTGGTTCGTGGCCGGGCATGGCGGCGATCACGATCTGAAGTTTGGCGGGCAGTACGAATATGTCGATGCGAAATCGACCGCGCAGGACAACCTGAACGGAACATTTGCGTTCAGAAGCGATCTGTTCTTCAATCCGAACGATCCCCGCACGTACCCCGAGCGGTTGTCCATTCGCGTTCCAGGCCCACTGAACCGCGATCAGAAGGCGCATTTCGCCGCCTTTTTCGCGCAGGACAAATGGCACGCGAGCGCCCGCACGACAGTCAGCCTGGGTCTCAGATACGACCTCGAAGTGCAGCCGCTCGTCGAAGCCAACAACCCGGCGTTCTCCAGCCAGAATGCCTATCCCGTTGACAGGAATAACTTTGGTCCGCGGGTGGGACTGACGTACGACGTGAGCGGCGACGGCAAGGCTGCCGTCCGAGGCGGCTACGGTCGTTTCTACGACAAGACGCACTTCGAGCTGATCTCCGCGATCCTGACAGCTGGCGTCTTCTCGGATTCCTTCGTCGTCAATTTCCCCACCAACGCCGTGGATTCCGGACCGTCGATTGGTCAGCTGCCGTCCGACCCGTTGCTCTCCGGAGGCCCGACGGTCAATCGGGCGCTCCTGGCCAGGCTGTTTCCTGCGGGAGCGCTCGCCAAGAACACGGGAAACGTCACGTTGGACAAGCCGGGACGCACGGTCCCGTACACGGATCAGCTCACGGCGGGCTACGAGCGGCAGCTCTGGTCAAACGTTTCTGTCAGCGCGGATTACGTCCACGCCCGCGGCCGTGACCAACTCATGCTGAAGGATCTGAATCCTGGTCTTCGCACATCGACGGCGCGCACGGCGACACTCGCCCGCATCGATCCGGCGTTCTCGGCCGCTGTGAACCAGCCGGTGAACGCAGGGAAGATCGATTACGACGCGCTGGAGGCGGCGCTGGTCAAGCGCTTTGCGTCCGACTATTCCTTCCGTGTCTCATACACGCTCGGCTACTCGCGCGGGAACACGTCGGGTGCGGGCATTCCGGTCAGCGGCTTCCAGGTTCTGAACGACCTGCACCTCGATCTCAATCAGGGACCGACCAACGTCGACCGGCGGCACAACCTGGTCATCAGCGGGCAGGCACTGGTGCCGAAGGCGCACGGCCTCACATTCAGCTCGGTCGTGCGCGCGCTGAGCGGCTCTCATTTCACGGTGCTCGATTCCACGACCGATCCGGATCGCAACGGGACGTTCGCCGAGCCGTTGCCGGCCGGCACCTACACGAGCACAGCCCGCAATCCATTCAAGGTCGGCTTCGAGAGCCGGCGCAACGGCGCGACTGGGCCGGGCTTGTTCCAGCTCGACGTCCGTATCGGCTATCGCCTGCGTCCAGCTGGCGGACGAACGATTAATCTCTTCGCGGATATCTTCAACGTGACGAATCGTGCAAATTTCGAGAATCCAACGGGCGATCGGCGTTCGACAGACTTCCTCAATCTGACCACGCTGCGCGCCGGAGCGGTCCCCACGACGGCGCAACTGGGTGTGCGGATGGAATTCTGAACCTCAACCGATCTTCGACGTGTGCTCCGAGACCATCACGCCGCGAGTTGTCGATTTGAATGGCGCTCGTTGTCTTCCTGAGAGGAGTGAACGTCGGCCGCCACAAGCGGTTTCAGCCGGCGCAGCTCGCAAGAGAGCTCCCGGCGCTTGACATCGTCAGCATCGGCGCCGCCGGGACGTTCGTCGTGCGCGCGCCGGTGTCGCAGGCAACGATCCTCGCCGCGTTGCGGAAGCGGCTCACGTTCGACGCCCACATCCTGATCTGCCGCGCCCGCGATCTCGTGGATTTCGTCGAGACGAAGCCCTTCGGGACGCTCGAGCCGGCGGGCAACGAGGCGTTCTTCACCATCATGTCGAGGGTGCCTCGCGCGGTGCCTCCGCTTCCGTTGACGGAGCCGCCGGGCGAGAAGTGGCAAGTCAAGGTGGTCGTCGTCTCGGGCAGATTCGTGGCGAGCCGCTGGCGGCGTCAACCGGGTAGGCTGATCTATCCAAACCAGGTGATCGAAAAGAGCATCGGGGTCGCGACGACGCGCAACTGGAATACCGTGATGGCAATTTGTGCAACCTTGAGTCGCCCCATCACCAGGGTCTGACCCCGGTACGGGGCATCACCGGGGTCTGACCCCGTCAGTGTGTCAACGCGTAGAGAATCGCGTTGATGCCGAACGCGTAGCCTCTCGGGCCGACTGCCAGAAAATACGCCGGGCTGTCGCCTTCGCGCTCCCATGAATCCCCAAAGTCGGTGTTATGCGTCATGAGCACGATCAGACGCCCACGACGGTCGTTGATGCCACGCGCGTGGGCCACCGCGCTGTCGGAGCCGCGCTCCGACGTGCTGCCGGTGCCCAGGTAAAACCCGATGTTCGGAATCTGCGGGACCGAGGTCACCTCGAACTGCGTGTGGAACAGCGGATGGTCCGGCGGCAGATCGAAGATCGGAAACTCATTCGCCGGAAGCGCCTTGCGGATCTGCGCCACCCAGTGGTCCCACGCGTAGCTGCCCCAGAAATCATCGACCCACAGGAAACCACCCTTATCGACGTACTGCCGCAGCGCCCTGGCATCCTCATCGGTGATGAACGTGCGTCCGACCTCGGTCGCCATGACGAAAGGGCAGTCGAAGAGCTCGGGATTGGTGAGGCGGATCAGAAGAGGGTTCGGCTCACCGGTAGGATCCTTGCTCACGTCGGCCTTCGTGAGCTCCGAGAGCCGGATCGAGAGGTTGATGTCCGCGCGCGGCCAGTCGGCGTTCCAGTTGCCGCCGTCGCCATCGAGCGCCGACTGATACACCCACCGGCAGAAATGAAAGCGGCCGTCGAAATCTTTCGGGCCGGCGAATTGCGCTCTGAACCCGCCGAAACCGCGGCGGCCGAACTGAGCGGCCGCCGCCGCCGCGGTGAGGCAGACCACGGCCGCGACGATGAGCACGAGCGGCCTGCGCCGGAGGCGCGTCATGATAACGAGTCTAACGCTATAGTCGTCCGCATTGGGACAGGAATATGACGCCTGACTACATCCGCACACTTCTCGACTACAACTACTGGGCACGGGACCGCTCACTCGCTTCCGCCGATCAGCTTTCCCCGGAGCAGCTGTCGCGCAACCTCGGAAGCAGTTTCAGCTCGGTGCTCGACACGTTTGTCCACATCTACATGGCCGAGTGGATCTGGTATCACCGCTGGCAGGGCGATTCGACAGCGCGCCCGGACACCAGCTCGCTGGTCAGCCTTGCCGCGCTCCGGGACGCATGGGCGCCGCTCGAGCAGCAGATCCGCAGTTTTGTGGAAAGCCTCGGGCCAGCGGGCCTGCCGCGCACGATCGAGTACACGTCGTTGAACGGCCAGACCTCCACATCGCCCTTCTGGCAGATGATCGTCCACGTCGTGAATCACGGGACCTATCACCGCGGCCAGGTGGCGACGATGCTTCGCCAGCTTGGCGCCAGGCCGGCGCAGAGCACCGACATGATCGTGTTCTTCCGCGAGCACTGACCCGTCCGCGGTACATCGCGTCCGCGGTACCATCGCACCGTCGCACCATCGCACCAGCATGAACACCCCGATCGATCTCCGCTCCGACACGGTCACGCGTCCCACGCCCGGCATGCGCGCCGCGATGGCGGCTGCCGTGGTTGGCGATGATCAATTCGGCGAAGACCCGACCGTCAACGAGCTGCAGGCTCGAATCGCGGCGCTCGTCGGCAAGGAATCCGCGCTGTGGCTCCCGTCTGGCACGATGGCGAACCAGGTGGCGCTCCGCGCGCTCACGAGGCCGGGCGACGATGTGGTCGTCAGTCGCGAGAGCCACGCGGTGTGGCACGAGAAAGGCGGCGGCGGCGCGAACGCAGGCGTGCAGTTCACCGAAGTTGGCCAGGGCGGCCGGTTTACCGCGGATGAGTTCGTCGCGGCGGTCAAGCCGCGCGATCACATGCTGTATCCGCCGACGACCCTCGTCGAGGTCGAGAACACGCACAATCGTGCCGGCGGGATCGTCTTCGCGCAGGAGGACGCGTCCCGCATCTGCGCGGCGGCGCGCGAGCGGCGCATCACGTCGTTTCTCGACGGGGCGCGGTTGTGGAACGCGGCGATCGCGTCGGGCCGCACGCTCGCGGATCTGGCTGCGCCGTTCGACGTGGCCGCGGTCGCGCTGTCAAAAGGTCTGGGCGCGCCTGCAGGGTCAATGCTCGCGGGGCCTCGCGACGTGATGAGCGATTGCATCCGCCACCGCCGGATGTTTGGCGGCGCGATGCGGCAGGTCGGCATCCTCGCCGCCGCCGGGCTCTACGCGCTCGATCATCACATCGAGCGGCTGGCCGATGACCACGCGAACGCGGCGCTCATCGCGAAGCGGCTGGCGGCATGCCCGCGCTGCGCGCTCGACGCGGCGGACGTGCGGACGAACATCGTCATCTTCACGCTGGCGCCCGGTGCGCCCGATGCGGCCGCCGTCGTCGCGGGCGCGCGAGCGAAAGGGGTGCTCGTGGTGGCGTTCGGCCCGCGCACGGTTCGGGCCGTCACGCACCTGGACGTCACGCGCGATCAATGCGAGCGCGCGGCGGATGTCATCGTCGCGGTCGTCAGCGGCCCGTAAGAGGCGCCCCGATCGATTGCCCTTTCGCCACGACGTTTCCATGCAAAAGCGGCGAGTGGTACGGTTAGCATGGCGCGCGTGCCCGTTCATGACGTACCAGCTGCTGATGGCGTACGTCCCGGCGATGTCGAAGGTCACGGGGCTGGCGATTCCTGTGGCGGCGTTGCATGAGGTGACGAATGCCTGATCTGATCACTGACGATCGTCTCCAGTCATTTCTTCCGCGCCTGGTCGAGCTCACGGCCTGGACTGCCGCGCTCAACGAGGCGATGACGCGCTTCGAGATCGCCTCGCCGGAGCGCGCGGCCGCGTTCCTCGCGCAGATCGCCCACGAGTCCGCCGAGTGCTCGCGCCTGGTGGAGAACCTGAGTTACTCGGCCAAGCGCCTCATGGACGTCTGGCCGAAGCGCTTTCCGACGCTCGAGCGTGCGCTGCCGTACGAGCGCCAGCCGGAGAGGCTCGCCAATTACGTGTACGCGAAGCGGCTTGGGAACGGCGACACGGCCACGGGCGACGGCTGGCGGTTCCGCGGCCGCGGCCTGCTGCAGGTCACCGGCCGCGCGAACTATCACGCGATCGGGCTCGCGCTCGATCTGCCGCTCGACGCGGAGCCGGAGCTGCTGTCGCAGCCGCATGCCGCGGCGCTCTCCGCCGGGCATTTCTGGAAGTCGCGCGGGCTGAACGAGCTGGCCGACGATCGCAACGACGACGACGATGACGAGGACTTCGTCCGGATCTCGGTGACGATCAACGGCGGGCGCGCCGGGCTGGAGAGCCGCCAGCGCTACTGGGCGAAAGCCAAAGCGCTGTTCGCGTGAACACGGAGCGAGCGGGAGAGCGCGCCCATCGCGGTCGGCTGACGGTTGCGATCGCGGCGGCGGCCGCCATCGTCGTGTCGTCGCCGTTCATCGGCGAGATTCGCAACGCCATCAGGGCCGCGTCCCCGGCGCAGTTCCGGACGATCGTTTCCGCCGCCGTCATCACGGCGATCGTGGTCGCGCTCATCGCGGCGGTGGCGCGCATCCGCGATCGGCGGGTGTGGCGATTCGGCATCCTGGCCGTGAGCATGGCGATCGCCGCGCTCTATGCACGCGCCGTCGCGACCGGCAACGCGGACGTCGATATCGTCGAGCACGTGCACTTTGTCGAATACGGTCTGATCGCGTTCCTCTTCTACCGCGCGTGGCGTCCGCTCGACGACGGCTCCGCGGTCGCGTGGCCGTTGCTCGCGGGCGTGTTCGTCGGGATCGTCGACGAGTCCGTGCAATGGTTCGTTCCGGGCCGCGTCGGCGAAGTCCACGACATCTTCCTGAACGCCGCCGCGTCCGTCTGCGGGCTGCTCTTCGCGGCGAGCGCCGACCCGCCGGCGCGATTCGGCCTCCCATCGCGGCGCGACGCGACTCGAAGGCTCGCGTACGCGCTCGGCGTCCTGCTCGTGGCGCTGGCGCTGTTCTTTCAGACCGTTCACCTCGGGCACCAGGTGTACGACCCTGAGATCGGAATGTTCTGGTCCCGGTACAGCGCGGCGGATCTGATCGCGGCGTCGCGCGATCGCGCGGAACGGTGGCGCGTCTCGCCGCCCGTGGTTCTACACAGGCTGTCGCGCGAGGATCAGTATCTGAGCGAGGGCCTGTGGCACGTGCAGGCGAGGAATCTGGCGTGGACCGCAGGCGATCCGTTCAGCGCCTGGCGCGAGAACCGGATCCTGGAGACATTCTTCGAGCCGGTCCTCGACACCCCGTCGTACGCCACGCCGTCGCGACCGCGCTGGCCGGCGGAACAGCGCGCCGACACCGCCGCGCGCGTCGCCGGGGACCCGGGGCTGTACATGAGCCGTGCCGCGCCATACCCGATTTACACGTGGGCGCCGCTCCTCTTCTGGTCCGCCATCGCCGTGACGATCGCGGCCGTGTTAACTGCGTGCTAGCATTCGTCGCGTGTACCCGTCCGACGTACGCGCGCGCGTGAAGGCCGACCTGAAGGTCGGCCTCTACGTACTTGTTCTCTGCGCGATCGCGGCGCCTGTCGATAGCCAGCGGCAGACCCTTACCCTCTCCATCATTGCGACGACCGACCTTCATGGCGCCGTAATCCAGCGCGGCGAGCGGGGGGGCTTAGCGCTGCTCGGCGGCTACGTGGGGAACGTCCGTGCCGCGCGCGTTCGCGATGGCGGCGCCACGCTGCTCGTCGATTCCGGCGACATGTTCCAGGGGACGCTCGAGTCGAACCTCAACGAAGGCGCGGCCGTGGTTCGCGCGTACAACGGGCTTGGCTACGCGGCAGCCGCGATCGGCAACCATGAATTCGATTTCGGACCGGTTGGCCCCGGGGGGACGCCGGAAAAACCGGGCGACGATCCGCGCGGCGCACTGAAGGCGCGGGCGGCGGAAGCGCGCTTTCCGTTTCTCGCGGCCAACGTGATTGACGACGCGACGGGGCAGCCGGTTGCGTGGCCCAACGTGAAGCCGTCGACGGTCGTCACCACCGGCGGCATCACGGTCGGCATCATCGGCGTCACGACGCTCCAGACGCCGGTGGAGACGATCGCGGAGAACATCCGTGGTCTGACGTTCGCGCCGCTCGCGCCGACGATTGCGAAAGAAGTCATGGCGCTGAGGGCGCGCGGCGCGTCGGTCGTCATCGTGCTCGCGCACGCGGGCGGACGATGCACGCGCTTCGACAACCCCGAGGACGCCGGCTCGTGCGACCAGACGCAAGAGATTGTCGAGGCGGCGCGACAGCTTCCGCCGGGTCTCGTCGATGTCATTGCCGCCGGGCATACGCACCAGGGGATGGCGCACGAGATCGCCGGCATCCCTGTCGTGCAGGCATACGCGATGGGCCGCGCGCTTTCGCGCGTTGACCTGACGATCGACAAGGCATCCGGCAGAGTCACCGGAACGCACATCTTCGCGCCGCGCGATCTCTGCGCTCGCGAGGATCCAGCCACTCACGCGTGCGATCCGGCGGCCGCGCAGACGGCGAAGCTCGTGCCGGCGCGTTATGAGGATCGGCTCGTGACGCCCGACGCCGCAGCAGCAGCGGCGATTGCGCCTGCGGTGCGCCTGGCGTCGACGGCCAAGAACCAGCCGCTCGGCGTGTTCCTCGAGACGCCAATCCGGCGCGGTACCGCGACGGAATCAGCGCTCAGCAACCTCATTGCTGACGGGATGCGCGGGTCGGTCCCGGGCGCGGACGTGGCGGTCGGCAACGGCGGCGCGCTGCGTACGGACCTGCCGGCTGGTCAGTTGACGTACGGCTCGGTGTACGAGGTGTATCCCTTCGACAATCGTCTCGTCACATTGACGCTGACGGGCGATCAACTCGCGCGCGTCGTGACCTATAATCTCCAGCGACTCGAGCCGCCCACCGAGATCCTGTCGATTGCCGGGTTTCGCGTCGACGCGAAGTGTGAATCGGGGATGCTGCGCGTCGCGCTCACGCGCCAACCTGGCACGCCCATCCGGCCAGACGAGCGGCTGACGGTCGTCACGAGCGACTTCGTGTCGACCGGCGGCGACGGCGTCCTGGCGCCAGCAGGTCCGCTTGGCGAAATCAAGAGCCCCGACGGCGCGCCGATCCTGCACGACGCCGTGGCCGAGTGGCTCCGCCACCGCGGCGGGCGCCTCAGCGAAAGCCAGCTGCTGTTGCAGGAAAACCACCGTTGGAATTTTCCCGGCGAACGACCTGTACGGTGCGGATCATGAGATTGACAGTCCTTCGTCTCCTCGTCGTTGCCGTGTCCATCGCCGGCTGCGCTCGGACGGCGCCCCAGGCAGGACCGCGGATTCCTTATGACGATGACGGCGTGTGCCCGTTCAGCTGTTGCACGTATCGCGAGTGGACGGTGGACTGGGATACCGACCTTCGCAGCGATCGCCGCGACGATGCGCCGGCGGCGGTGCACGTGGCGCTCGGCCAGACGGTGCAGGCGCTCACGGGAGTCGTGACGACGACGAAGGTGGGCCGCGCCACCGCGAGCCGGCAGATCACGATCGGCGCGACGCATCTCGTCGTGCCGGCAGGCGAGACGATTTACCTGCTCCGGAACGTCGGCGGCGGCGACTGGAAGATCTGGTTCAACGGTGTCGTCGACCAGCAGTACATCCCGAACCAGGCGTGCAGCGGTCAGCAGCAGACTTCAGACGAGTGCGCGATTCAGATCAGCGTGCAGCCCGAAACGGTCTGGTGGGCGAAGGTCCAAGGGCCGCAGGGGCGCGAAGGCTGGACGCGCGAGATCGATCACTTCGGCAACATCGATTCATGCGGATGAATCTGGCACGTTCCCCGGCGCGCTCTGGAACGCGCACCAGTCCGCCTAGTCTTCAATCGAGACGCGACTCGCCAGGATCGATCCGTCGCTCTGCTTGGTCCCCTTGACCTCGACGCGTACGTTGTTCTTCACGGCAACAAGGCACGTCCCGTGCTCGAATGACGTGGCAGTGTTGGTGCTCACCTTCGTGCTCTGCACGGTGAAGGTCACGCTGGGGCACGTGCCGGTCAAGGCCGACACGAGGCCCTGGAGCTCGGACGTCGCGTTGTGGTCATCCCCCGAATCGCCCTGCTCCACCTTGATCTCGGTTGCGGTGATGGTCGTCCCGACCTTCGTTCCGCGCACCTCGACGTGATCGCCAACCTTCAAATCCGCGAACAGCATCGTCTTGTCGCCATGACGCAGGACGGCCGTGGCGGGCACGTTCACGACCATGCCGGACATCTCGAACGATCGCGCGATCACGTTGATCTTCGTGATGCGACCCTGGAATTCGTGGTTGTCATCCTCCGCATCGCCCTGCTCGACCTTAACGCGACTGGCCAGCAGTGATCCGTCGCTCTGCTTGGTCCCCTTGACCTCGACGCGTACGTTGTTCTTCACGGCATCGCACGTCCCGTGCTCGAATGACGTCGCAGTGTTGGTGCTCACCTTCGTGCTCTGCACGGTGAAGGTCACGCTGGGGCACCTGCCGGTCAAGGCCGACGCGAGGCCCTGGAGCTCGGACGTCGCGTTGTGGTCATCCCCCGAATCGCCCTGCTCCACCTTGATCTCGGTTGCGGTGATGGTCGTCCCGACCTTCGTTCCGCGCACCTCGACGTGATCGCCAACCTTCAAATCCGCGAACAGCATCGTCTTGTCGCCATGACGCAGGACGGCCGTGGCGGGCACGTTCACGACCATGCCGGACATCTCGAACGATCGCGCGATCACGTTGATCTTCGTGATGCGACCCTGGAATTCGTGGTTGTCATCCTCCGCATCGCCCTGCTCGACCTTAACGCGACTGGCCAGCAGTGATCCGTCGCTCTGCTTGGTCCCCTTGACCTCGACGCGTACGTTGTTCTTCACGGCATCGCACGTCCCGTGCTCGAATGACGTCGCAGTGTTGGTGCTCACCTTCGTGCTCTGCACGGTGAAGGTCACGCTGGGGCACCTGCCGGTCAAGGCCGACGCGAGGCCCTGGAGCTCGGACGTCGCGTTGTGGTCATCCCCCGAATCGCCCTGCTCCACCTTGATCTCGGTTGCGGTGATGGTCGTCCCGACCTTCGTTCCGCGCACCTCGACGTGATCGCCGACCTTCAAATCCGCGAACAGCATCGTCTTGTCGCCATGACGCAGGACGGCCGTGGCGGGCACGTTCACGACCATGCCGGACATCTCGAACGATCGCGCGATCACGTTGATCGACGTGATGCGACCCTGGAATTCGCGCTTGTTGTTGTCCGGGGCCGAGTGGTGTTCAGAGTCCACCTTGGCACTGCTGCCGTTGACCGTCACCGTGACCTGCACATGATCGTTCGGCCCCACGCCGGAAATCGTGACGGTCGCGTTCCAGCCCGCGCCGCTGAAGCTCAGTTGCACGGTGCCCGCAGGCACGTTGTTCAGCGTGAACTGTCCGGCGTTGTCGGCTGTCGTGGATATGCCAGTGCCCACGACGGTGATCGTCACGCCGCGTGTCTCCATCGTGCTGAACGAATTGGTCGTCAGCGGCGCGCCGGAGGCGCTGTTGAGCTGGCCGGAGATCGTCGCACCGCCGCCCACGGCCGAAGGCGCGACCGGTGAGAGCGACGGGCTCCCCGCGCCACCACAGGCGGTTGTCAGGGCGGCGGCGAGACTGAGCGCCAGAATCGGAAAGTGTGGTCGAACGAAGCTCATTTCTCGTTCCTCCAGAGCGGGGAGCTCTGGCGAGGGAGGGGCAACGGTCGTTCCCGGTCAGGCATTGCGGGAACCGGGCCGTTTTCGGCCGGAATCTGCGCCGTCGCGCCGGGTCCCTGGGCGCGCCCGATTACGGTCGCGTATGCAGGAACGACTGATCTGTAAGGGAACAGGTCGCGCTAAGATTCCGCGCGCGCCCACCAGACGATGTTCAATGAATCAGTCATGAGGACATTCGTTGTCGCCGCGCTCGTCGCCGGCGCGCTGTCGTGCACGCAACCTGCTCCGGCGCCGCAGGCACAACGCTCCCCGGCCGCTCCCGCGGCGCAGCCGCTGCGATGGGGCATGGTGATTCACACCGGCGCGGGCAACTTCACCCTCGCAAGCCTCGGCGATCGGCAGGAGGCGATGCGCGCGGCGATGCACGACGCGCTGATGGCTGGACACCGCGTGCTGGCCGGCGGCGGTTCGAGTCTCGACGCGGTGCAGGGCGCGATCGTCATCATGGAGGACTCGCCGCTCTTCAACGCCGGGAAGGGCGCCGTGTTCACCCACGAGGGGACCAACGAGCTCGATGCATCAATCATGGACGGCCGCACGCTGCAGGCTGGCGCGGTCGCGGGCCTCACGCACATCAAGAATCCCATCCGGCTCGCGCGGCTCGTGATGGAGAAGTCGCCGCACGTGATGATGGCCGGAGACGGCGCGGAAGCGTTCGCGAAGGAGCAGGGCGGCATCGAATTCGTGCCGCCAGGCTATTTCTACACAGAACGATCGTGGAAGGCGCTGCAGAGCGCGCTCGAGGCGGAGAAAAAGGCGGCGCAAGTCGAGTCGCATCACGGAACCGTCGGCGCGGTGGCGCTCGACCAGCACGGCAATCTCGCGGCCGGGACGTCGACCGGCGGGCTGACGAACAAGCGGTTCGGCCGCATCGGCGACTCGCCGATCGTCGGCGCCGGCACGTATGCCAACAACCGCAATTGCGCGATCTCGTCGACCGGCATCGGCGAGTTTTTCATTCGCTACACCGTCGCGCACGACATCTGCGCGCGCGTCGAGTATCAGAAGATGCCGATCCAGGCCGCGGCCGACTCGGTGATCCAGGGGATGCTCGAGCCGGTTGGCGGAGAGGGCGGCATCATCGGCCTCGATGCCGCCGGGAACGTCGCGATGTCGTTCAACGTGACCGGGATGGGCCGCGGGTACATCGGGTCCGATGGCCGCGCCGTGATCCAATTCACCGCAGACGATGCGGCGGCGGCGAAACAACCATGAGCGCACTCAAGGTTGCCATTGTCACCGGCGCGGGCACCGGCATCGGCAAGGCCGTCGCGCTCGCGCTCGTCGAGGATGGCTACAGCGTCGTGTTCGCCGGCCGGCGTTCAGGTAACCTCGATTCGGCAATGGAGGCCGCGGGAGCGGGCGCCTCGCGCTGCCTCGCCGTTCCGACCGATGTCAAGGACGCGGCGTCGGTGCGCGAGCTGTTTGCGAAGACGAAAGCGCGATTCGGTCGGCTCGATCTGCTCTTCAACAACGCCGGCATCGGCACCCCGCCGATCCCGATGGAAGACCTGCCGTTCGAGCAGTGGAAAGCCGCGGTGGACACGAATCTCAACGGGGCGTTCCTCTGCACGCAGGAAGCGATCAGGATCATGAAGGCGCAGACGCCGCGCGGCGGGCGGATCATCAACAACGGTTCCATCTCCGCCCACGCGCCGCGGCCGCACTCGGTGGCGTACACCGCGACCAAGCACGCGATCACCGGGCTCACCAAGTCGACCTCGCTCGACGGACGCGCGCACGACATCGCGTGCGGGCAGATCGACATCGGCAACGCCGCGACCGAGCTCACCGCAAACATGCCGAGCGGGGTCCTGCAGGCGAGCGGCGCGCTGGCCGCCGAGCCGACGATCGACACGGCGCACGTCGGCCGCGCGGTCGTCTACATGGCGGGCCTCCCGCTCGACGTCAACGTCCAGTTCATGACGGTCATGGCCACGAAAATGCCGTTTGTCGGCCGTGGGTAGCGGGTGGTTGGTGGTTGGTGGTTCGTGGTTGGTCACGCCCGTGGTTTCGTGGTTGTTCGGCGGTCATCGCCCGGCCCAGGCTCCTTCCAATCGTCGTCGTCAGGTTGCAACGACCTGATCAGTCCATTCAACATCCGTCCAACCAACCACTAATGTGTCAGCGCGTAGAGAACCGCGTTGATGCCGAAGGCGTAGCCGTTGGGTCCGAAATTCAGGAAGTAGGTCGCATCGTCCCCTTCGCGCTCCCACGAGTCGCCGAAGTCGGTGTTGTGCGTCATCAGGACGATCATGCGGCCGTTCTTGTCGGCAATCGCGCGCGCGTGCGGAACCGCGCTGTCGGAGCCGCGTTCGGAGGTGCGCCCGCCCCCGAAGAAGAAGTTGATCGACGGGATCTGCGGGATCTTCTTCACCTCGAACTGCGAGTGGAACATCGGGTGGTCGAGCGGCAGGTCGAAGATCGGGTAGTCCGCCGCCGGCAGCGCCTTCCGGAGCTGGCTGACCCACCAGTTCCAGGCGTACTCACCCCAGAAATCGTCCGCCCATAGGAAGCCGCCCTTGTCGAGATAAAGACGCAGCCTCGCCGCTTCCTGGTCGTCGATGCCGGCGCCGCCCGGTTCAGTCATCATCACGAACGGGCAATCGAACAACGCATCGTCTGTGAGGCGCACGAGGAGGTGGTTGGGTTCACCCGTCGTGTCCTTGCTCACGTCGAGCTTCGTCAGCTCCGACAGGCGGATCGAGAGATTGATATCGGCGCGCGGATAGTCGACGCTCCAGCCGCCACCGTCTCCATCGAGCGCGTTACGGAAGAGGATGCGGCAGAAGTGGAAGCGGCCGTCGAAATCCAGGGGGCTCGCGGTCCTGGTGCCGAAGCCGAAGCCGCCGCGGCCGCCGAACCCGCCGCGACGGCGCTGCGCCTCCACGGTGGCCGCGGCGCAGAGCAGTCCTGCGATGAGCAGTGCGATGAGAAGCCGGGGGGCGCGGCCGTGCATGCGCACAGTCTAGCGCCGATCATCCCGATCCGTGCGATCCTTGGTGTCTCGCGCCATGTCGTCGCCTCGTTCTGCTCGCCACGTGTTCGTGACGGGCGCCACCGGCTATATCGGTCAACGCCTCGCGCGCGCGCTGCTTGCGCGCGGGCATCACGTGGGCGCGCTCGTGCGGCCGAGTTCGGTCGGCCGTCTGCCTGACGGCGTGGCGCCGATCGTCGGCGACGCGCTCGACTCCACGACGTTTGCCTCGGCGGTGTCGCCGAGCGACACCCTCGTGCACCTGGTTGGCACGCCGCATCCGTCGCCGTCAAAAGCCGCGGAATTCCAGCGCGTCGATCTGGCATCGGCTCGCGCGTCGGTCGAGGCGGCGCGCCGCGCCGGCGTCGCGCATTTTGTCTACGTCAGCGTGGCGCATCCCGCGCCGGTGATGCAGGCGTACATCGAAGCGCGATCGGCGGGCGAGCGCGCGATCGCCGATGCCGGGCTGACGGCCACGATCGTGCGCCCGTGGTACGTGCTCGGTCCCGGACACCGATGGCCGCTGCTCCTCACGCCGATCTATGTGGTGGCGCGGCTGGTCCCCTCGATGCGTGGCGGCGCCGAGCGACTGGGACTGGTGACGCTGCAGCAGATGGTCGATACGCTGGTGACGGCGGTCGAGAATCCACCGCCGGACGGCCAGATTCGGATCGTTGAGGTACCTGAGATTCGTTCGAGCTACTGACCGCCAGCTGCCCGCTGCCAACTGCGTTAGGATGTGCGCGTGAATCGCCAGATTGTCATTCTTCTCATCGTGATCGTGCTCGTCGCCGGCGGGATCGGCATCTTCCTGATCTCGCGTCAGACGCCGGGTCCGCTCCGCGGCACCCGGCCTACGTACGTGGGGCGGGTCCCGAGCAGCGGACCTGCCGAGTCGCGTCCTGCGCCGACGCCGCCTCGGGTCGAGACC
>JAHFUO010000144.1 GCA_023265015.1 Acidobacteriota bacterium
CGGCCGCCGAAGGCCTGCTCGTGGAGCTGATTGATCGCGTTCTGCGCGTCCTGATCCGTGGCCATTTCGACAAATGCGAAGCCGCGGGCGCGGCCGGTTTCACGGTCGCGCATGACGTTCACGGACGCGACTGCGCCAGCCTTCGAGAACAACGCGGTGAGGTCGTCTTCATTGGTGTCATACGGGAGATTACCGACGTAGAGTTTGCTACCCATTCTGCACTCTGTGCATCGTCGTGATGCTCACAGGAAACTCGGCGCCGGAGCGGGATGCTCAGGCTTCACTGGCGCAGGAGGGACGCGAGGGAACAGGCTCTCGTATCGATTCTGACGCGGGCAAGGCGGCGGGCCTCTGCTTCCTTAACGGCGCAAGTATAGCGTGATCTACTGCAGCTCAAGCTCCGGCATGGGCCGGCCGGCAAAGAACGGACGGCACACCCTGGCCATCCACCTTGCCCAGCGCGCCGAGCGGTTCACCCGGGCGCTGTCGGTCGCAATCCCCGTGTTTGCATACATCTGCCGGTAGATCTTGGAAATGAGCACGAACGCGAGACGTGCCTTGAGCGACACGCACGATGTCGCGGCCCGGTTCCAGACGTTGGGCAGGCTGTAGAACTGATCCCACACCCGCTGGGTCTGGCTGCGGATCTGCTCGGCCGACATGACCGGGTGGTCCATGTAGACCTTCGGGCGCTGCGCCTGCGGGATCAACCAGTGCCGCGTGATCGGGATGCCGCCGATGCGCTCCGGGGTGTCGCCAAGCGACTTCTCCCACGCCGCGAAATCGAGTGTGCCCGGGAACGGCGTGAGCATCACGAACTGCGCGAACGTGATGCCCGCCTCCTTGGCGACCTTGAGCGTCGCGTTGAACGAGTCGAGCCGATCGCCCGGCAGTCCGAAGATGAACGATCCCAGCACGTGCACGCCGTGCTCGCGGAACGCGCGCAGCCGTCTCACGAGCGAGTCGCCGCTCTCGTTGAAGTTCTTGAAGATGGACTTGAGGCCTTCCTCGGTCACCGACTCGACGCCGACCAGCGCGCCCTTGATGTGGGCCTTCTTCATCGCCTCGAGGAACTCGGGGTCTTCGCCCGCCTCCATCGTGATCTGCGTGAAGAACACGCTGTCGTTCGGCAGCCGCGCCAGTTCCTTCATCAACGCGAAGCGCTCCGCGCGGATCCCCTGCAGGCGATTGAGCTGCGCCTTGTCCTCGCGGCGCGCGGCCATCCTCAGGTCTTCGAGCGTGACGGGATAGAAATTGTCGTCGGCGAGCGCGATGAACCGGAACCCGCGCCGCCGGAGGTCGAGAACCTCGTCGACCACCTGCTCGTAGCCGCGCTGCCGGGGCTTCTGGCCGTCGGTCCGCCAGACGGAGCAGAAGGAGCAGTGTTTCGGGCATCCGCGCACGGTCTGCACTGACGCCCACATGTAGCGTCCTTCCGGCAGCAGGTCCCACCGCGCGGGGAGGAAGTCGGTGCCTTCGACCTGGCCGCCGTTGTACGTGGGACGAAGGGTGCCCGCTGCGCAGTCGCGCAGCACGTCGGCCCACACCCGATCGCCGTCGCCGCTGACCACGGCATGGGCCCCGCCGATATCGCGCGCCTCGTCAGGATAGAGCGTCGCGTGAATGCCACCGTAGATCACCGTGGCGCCGGCGCGGCGCGCGGCCGTGCCCACCTCGTACCCGCGCAGCGCGTTGCCCGTGTGGATCCCGATGCCGACGACGTCCCCCGACTTAATCGTGCTCATGTCAATCGGCTCGAGCGTTTCATCGGCGATGGCGGGCGGCCCATAGGACTCCGGGGTCGCGGCGGCCAACACGTACAGCCACCGCGGGGTGATGACCCCGATTCCGAAAGACACGTGGCTTGGGTTGACGAGGTGAATGGTCATCAGGCCTGCGGATGCGTCTGCGAAGAACGGCTGGCGGTCTCTTCTCAGAGGAGCCGCGAGCATAGCACATCGCGGCCGTCATTCCCTGCCGGATGCCGCCGCGCCGGCAGCGCGATCCGCCCCGCGCTGCAGCCTTCCACGGTTTCGCTTGAGAAATCGCACCCCCGCGATCGCGACGGCCACCACGAGCGCCGCACTCACCAGGTCGGCGCGGGCCGACTGCGCCTCGATATCGAGCCCCAGCGCGTAGGCCCCGAACCCGAACACGGAGGCCCACGCGCACGCGCCGAGCGCGTTGAAGAGGAGGAAGCGCCTTTCGTCCATGCGGTTGATCCCGGCGGGCAGGGAGGCGAGCGCGCGGAGAAATGCGACGAACCGTCCGAAGAATACCACCAGGCCCCCGTACCGCTCGAACAGGTAGTGGCCGAGCCTCAGGTCGCGATCGTCGATGTGAATACGGCGGCCGTACCGCTGCAGCAGCGCGTGGCCGCCCGACCGTCCGATGATGAAGCCCGCGACGGCCCCGGCCGTCGCCGCGGCTGCCGCGGTCGCGACGATTCCCAGCACATCCAGGCGATGCGTCGTTCCGGCATGGATGGCCGCGGTGATGAGCATCGTCTCGCCCGGGACCGGCAGCCCGATGTTTTCGAGACCGATGATGACGAACACCGCGGCATAGCCGTACGCGTCCAGCAGCCGTTCGAGATGGGCTCCCGCGAGCGTCAGCACCTATGACGAGCGTGTCCGTTCAGACCCGCGCGAAGTCGATGAACCCGCGCGGCGGATCGGTGTGAAGCAGCCGCACGCGGACCTTGTCGCCCACCCCCAGTCCTTCGTAACCGCGCTCGAGACGCCCTTCGACCGGCGGGCGGCGGATGCGGACCCACGTCCCCTTGTCGGACGCCCCCGTGACGATCGCGTCGAAGCGTTCGCCGATGCGCGACGAAAGCAGCATGGCGGCGGCAGCCTTGTGGACGAGACGCTCCACCTTCTCAGCCGCCGCTTCCCGTTCGGTGCAGCGCGACGCGATCGCCGCAAGCTCGTCGTCGGTGTAGGCCGCCGCGTGCCGTGCGAGCGCCGCCTTCACGATGCGCTGCGTCACCAGGTCGGCAAAGCGCCGGTTCGGCGCGGTGGCGTGCGTGTAGTCCTGCACCGCGAGGCCGAAGTGCCCCGTGGCGTTCCCGCCGGGCCGTTCGATGACGTACTCGCCCCTGCCGAGCAGCTTGATGACGCTGAGCGACAGGTCGGGGAAGTGCCGCGGATCCTCGGCGCGTCGCCGCACCAGCCACGCCTCGAGCGCGACCGCATCGGGGTCGTCTGGGAGCCGGTAGCCTGCCTGCCCGGCCAGATCAACGATGCGCGGCCATTTTTCGGGGATGCGGACGATCCGCCGCACCGAGGAGAATCCCTTCGCGGCGAGGAAGCGGGCGACCACGCCGTTGGCGGCGATCATGAAATCTTCGATCAGCTCGGTCGCGCGGCTGCGCTGCTGCTCCGCGAGGTCGCGCAGCGCGCCGTCATCGAAGACGGGACGAGCCTCGATCGTCATCAGCGTGAGCGCGCCGTGCTCGTGACGCCGCTCTTTGAGCGCCTGCGCCGCCGCGTCCTGTTTCCGCAGGTTGTCGTCCAGGCCGGGCACGTCCGGGATCCCGGGCGGCATCGGTCCCTGGCCCTCGAGCCACGCGCCGACGCTGGGGTACGCCAGCTTGGCGCGATTGCGCACGACCGCCTGGTAGACGTCTGACGCGCCGATCGACCCGTCGCCCGCGACGGCGAACTCGATCACGACCGCCGCGCGGTCCTCGTTCTCGTTGAGCGAGGTCAGGTCGGTAGAGAGCCGCTCCGGCAGCATCGGAAAGATCTGCGCGCCCGTGTAGATCGTCGTCGTGTTGCGCGAGGCGTGCTGGTCGACGGGGGAGTCGCGTTTCACCAGCGCGTCGACGTCCGCGATCGCGACGAGAATCGTGACGCCGCCGCCCGCCCGCGGCTGCGCAACCGAGAGCTGATCGAGATCGCGCGAGTCGTCATTGTCGATGGAGCACCACGGGAGACCGCGCAGGTCGCGGAGGCCGTCGCGCGGCTGCGCGGCCGGTGCGAGGTGGGTGACCTGCGCGAGCGCAGCGGGCGGGAACTCAGGCTCGAAGCCGCGATCGCGCATCGCGCCGCGCGCAATGTCCTGGAGGAACGCACGGGGTGAGGGCATCGGATGACCGTGAGGCGCCGCAGGGGCCGAGCGGTCGGCCGTTATCCCCGCAGCACGCGCGCGCTCGTGATGTCGCGAACCGACGGTGTCCCCATCTGGCGCATCGTCAGCGTCAACTCGGCGCGCAGGATGTCCAGCACGCGCTCGACGCCGTCCTGTCCGAACGCCGACAAGCCCCAGATATAAGGGCGTCCGATCCCGACCGCGCGCGCGCCCGACGCGAGCGCCTTGTAGATGTCAGTGCCGCGACGGAAGCCTCCGTCAACGAACACCGGAATCCGCCCGCGCACTGCCTCAACCACTTCGGGGAGGCAGTCGATCGTCGCGCGGAGCGTCTCGCTGGCGCGCCCACCGTGATTCGAGACGACGAGGCCATCGACGCCGTGGTCCACCGCGAGCTGCGCGTCTTCGGCGCCGTCGATACCCTTGAGCAGCACCTTCATCCTGGTGAGCTTCTTCAGCCGGTCTACATACGCCCACGTCGCTTCGGGCGGATTGAAGCGACCCTCGAGGCCTTCGTACATCGGGCTGTGGATGCGCACGCCGGCGCCCTGCGTGTGGCACGCCACGCAGTTGCGCGTGTCCTGGCGCGCGAACCGGGTCGCGGTTTCCGTGTTCCTGCCCGCCAGCAGATCGACGGTCCACGCGATGGCCGGGCACCCCGCGTCTTCGACGCGCTTCACCAGCTTCTCCGTGTCGTCCCACTTCAGCGGCATGTAAAGCTGGTACCACGGAGCCGTGCCGAGCGCTTTGGCAACGTCCTCGACCGAATTGCTCGTCGCCGACGAGAGAATCATGGTGGTCCGCTTCGCCCGGGCGGCGCGGGCCGTG
>JAHFUO010000047.1 GCA_023265015.1 Acidobacteriota bacterium
GTCGCACCCCTCGCACCTCTCGCACCCCTCGCACCTTTTCTGCGACAGTACCGACCGGTGCCCTCCCAGCCAGGCCTGGCGACGACCTCACGCATCCCCATCGACATCCGCCGGTTCCCGTGGATCAGGCGCCTGGTCACCGACTACGCGTTCGACTACGCGAAGGTCGCAGATTTCTTTGCCGGCGATCCGCGCGACACCCGCTCGTGGCGCGAGGCGATCGCCCGAAGCCAGCAGCACGCGCGCGCCCGCGACGTGATGGCCGACATCGTGCAGGCGCAGCAGCGCCAGCGCGGCGCGCCGCCGGACGCGCTCGCCGCGGCCGCGCGCCTCCGCAACCCGCAGACCGTGGCCATCGTCACCGGCCAGCAGGCCGGGCTGTTCGGCGGCCCGCTGTTCACGCTGCTCAAGGCGATCACCGCGATCCGGCTTGCCGGGCAGGTGGGCGCCGAGCACGACGTCCCGGCCATCGCGCTCTTCTGGATTGACGCGGAGGATCACGACTGGGACGAGGTGAAGTCGTGCGGCGTGCTCGATGCCGAGCTGGCGCGTCGAACGATCGGGATCGGCGACCCGCCCCGCGCGCATGCAGAGCCGGTGGCGCGTGTGCGGCTGGACGAATCGATCGACCGGGCGCTCGCAGATCTGGAGGGCGTGCTCGCGCCGACCGAATTCACCGCCTCGATGTTCGAGGCGCTGCGGAGCGCGTACGCCACGGGCGCCGGCATGTCCGCCGCGTTCGGCCGCTGGATGGAATCGGTGCTCGGGCCGCGCGGCCTGGTCGTCTACGACTCGTCCGATCCGGCGGCCAAGCCGCTCGTCGCCGGCCTGTTCGAGCGCGAGATCGAGCGCGCCGGCGAGACGTCGCGGCGTGCTGCCGAAGCGGGCGCCGCGATGGAGGCGCGCGGATACACGGCGCAAGTCACGCCAAAGGAAGGGACGGTGGCGCTCTTCCATCTCGACGGCACGCGCGACGCAATCCACCTCCAAGGCGGTCCGGGTGGACGCAGCTTCAAGGTGGGCGACCGCGTGGAATCGAAGGCGGCGCTGCTCGAACGCGTCAGGCAGGCGCCTGCCGAGTTCAGCCCGAACGTGCTCCTGCGGCCCATCGTCCAGGACACGCTCTTCCCCACCATCTGCTACGTGGCGGGGCCGAACGAGCTTGCGTATCTCGCCCAGCTTCGAGGCGTCTATGAGGCGTTCGGCGTGCCGATGCCGCTGATGCAGCAGCGCGCGACCGCGACGCTCGTCGACTCGAATGCGGGACGGTTCCTGATGCGCCACGAGTTCCCGCTCGAGCATCTGCGCGCCCAGGATGAGGCGGCGCTCAACCAGCTCCTCGAGGCGCAGCTTCCGCCAGGCGTCGAGGCGTCGCTGCGCGACGCGACACGCCTGTTACGGGAGCGCATGGAAAGGCTGGCCGAGGGCGTCACGCTGATCGATCCGACGCTGGAAGGCGCGGCGCGCTCGACGCTCGGCCGCATGCAGGACGATCTGAAGAAGCTCCACGGCAAGATCATCCAGGCGGCGAAGCGGAAGGACGAGACGCTGCGGCGCCAGTTCCAGCACGCACAGGCGCAGGCGTTCCCCGGCGGCGATCCGCAGGAGCGCGCGATTGGATTCGTGTACTTTCTGAACAAGTACGGACCCGGCCTCGTGGATCGGCTCAGCGAAGAATTGACAACGGAGACGGGCACTCATTGGGTACTAACGCTGTAGGGCGGGTCTATAAGACCCGCCGCTACCCTGCAGATTAATGGCAAGACGAACTCGGACCGCGCGGGCGAGGACATGGATCGCAGGCAACCCGATGCTGGTGCGGTACGCGCTATGTGCGTGCGCCACCGCCTCGCTCGTCGTCGGCGCCGTCCTCGTCTATTACTACGTCTCGTTTGCCCGCATCATCGACGCGCGGCTTCACGGCGAGCGCGAGCGCTCGCTGCCGCGCGTCTACGCGCGCCCGCTCGAAGTGCGCCGGGGCGAAACGCTCACCGAGCTGGAGCTGGTCGCGCGCCTCAACGATCTCGGCTACGCGCAGCGGCCTGCGGCCGAGGCTCCCGGCGAGTTCGCGATCGTCCGCAACGCCGTGGTGATCACGCCCCGAACGGGCGACTTCAGCGGCACGATCGTCCGCGCCACCTTCCCTGCTCCTGCGCCGGCGCGAAGGGGCAGCGCTCCAGCCGCTGCTCCCCGAGGCATCACGTCGCTCGATGTCGTCAGCGGCACCGGCAAGCCGGTGAAGACGGATGCCGTGAAGCTCGACGCACCGCTCCTCACGGCGCTCATGACGAGCGGCGCGCGAGAGAAGCGCCGCCGCGTGGCGCTCGATGCGATTCCGAAGCGGATGCAGCAGGCGGTGCTCGCGATCGAGGATCAGAGCTACTACTCGCATCCCGGCGTGAACCCGTTCAGCGTGATCCGGTCCGTCATCGTCAACGCCGTGGGCGACAACAAGTATCCGATCGGCGGCAGCACCATCACGCAGCAACTGGCGCGGATGTTCTTCCTGACCGACGAGTTCAACACCGAGCTCGCCACCGGCACGCGCTCCTACCGGCGGAAGGTGCAGGAGACGTTCATGTCGCTCGTGCTCGAGCGGCGCGCCTCGAAGGACGAGATCCTCGAGCTGTATCTCAACGACGTCTACCTGGGGCAGCGCGGCTCGTTCGCGATTCACGGCGTGGCCGCAGCGTCGCGCCTGTTCTTCGGCAAGGACGTCGCGAACCTCACCGTCGGCGAAGCCGCGCTGATCGCCGGCGTGATTCAGAACCCCGGCCTGCACTCGCCGTTCGTCAATCCGAAGAATGCGGTCGAGCGGCGCGACGTCGTGCTCGGCGCGATGACCGGGGAGGAGTACATCACGAAGGAGGTCGCCGATCGCGCGCGGCGCGAGCCGCTGCAGGTGTCCGCGCGTGGCGTGGACAACGAAGCGCCGTACTTCGTCGACATGGTCGGCCAGCAGATCGAGGATGAATTCCCCGGCCTCACCGCGCTGGAGAACTCGGTCGACGTGCGCACGACGCTCGACATCAACCTGCAGCGCATTGCGCTCGACGCGATGCGCGACGGGCTGACGCGCGTCGATGACCTGCTCGCGAGGCGGAAGCGAAAGGGCCGCGCGCAGGCGGCGCTGCTCGCCGTCGATCCGCGCACCGGCGAGATCCTCGCCATGGTCGGCGGCCGCTCGTACAACCAGTCCCAATACAACCGGGTCGCGGTCGCCCGCCGTCAGCCCGGATCGGTCTTCAAGCCGTTCGTCTACCTCGCGGCGTTCGAGCGGGCGGCCGAAGAAGGACGCACCGACATCACGCCCGCGTCGCTGACCAACGACAACCCGGAGGTGTTCACCTTCGACAACCAGACGTGGGAGCCGAAGAACTACGACGACTACGACGGCGAGATCACGTTGCGCCGCGCGCTCGCGATGTCGCGCAACCTCGGGACGATTCATGTCGGCCAGGCAATCGGCTTCGAGACGATTTCCAGTCTGTGGAAGCGCGTCGGGGTCGGCACGCCGCCGCAGGGCTATCCCGCCATCACGCTCGGCGTGTTCGAGCTGACGCCGCTCGAGGTGGCGCAGGCGTACACGGTCTTCACGAACGGCGGACGCGTCCGCCCGCTGAAAGTGATTGCCGGGATCGACGCCGGCAGCCGGCATCTGCAGCCGAAGAACGGGCCGCTGCGGAAGGTGGCGCGGCCCGATACCACGTTCCTCGTCACCAACATGATGCGCAGCGTGCTCAACGAGGGGACGGGCGCCGGCGCGCGAGCGGCCGGCTTCATGCTCGACGCCGCCGGCAAGAGCGGGACGACCAACGATCTCCGCGACGCGTGGTTCGTCGGCTTCACGCCGGAGCTGCTGACGGTCGTCTGGGTCGGCTTCGACGACAACCAGCCCGTGTCGCTCAGCGGCAGCCAGGCCGCGCTGCCGATCTGGACGCAGTTCATGAAGGGCGCCACCGCCGGACGGCCGAGCATTCCGTTCGAGGTGCCCGAGGGGATCACGTTCACGGAGATCGATCGCGATACTGGCAAGCTCGCGCTGCCAGGCTGCCCGCGGACGTTCACCGAATCATTTCTCTCAGGCACCGAACCGACCGAATACTGCGAGCTTCATCGGTGGTGACCTACTCGCCCTGGCTCGGTGCGATGTCGCTCCGCGAAAGTGGCCTTGTGACTTCTCCCTGACGCTGAAGGCTGGGCGGCCCGCTTCGCTGTCTACACTTTCGCTCCGGACATCTCCCCTCGCCATCGCTCGCTGTCGCCATCGCGGGCTCTTTCCAGCAATCCGGTGTCTAAGTCACTAGAGATGCGATTCGCGATCGTGATCGTGCTCATCGCCGCGTGTTGCATGGCGTGCAACCAGAAAGCTGACCCGCTGCCTGCACCTGCGGGACCGGCGACGGCTTCATTATTCGACAGAGGTTTTCCGACGACTGGCGATTACCCGTTGCCGCTCGACGAAGCGGTGGTCACTGGTCAACCTGACCGCGTTCAGACGCTCCTAGAAGCGGGCGCCGATCCGAATGCTCGATGGTCGTCGCACGGAGATCGATTCCCACTCGAGGAAGCAGTCGAAGGCCATTACCAGCAGGTGACATCGCCCGAGCACCACGCGGAAATCGTCGCTCAACTCTTGAAACACGGTGCCGATCCGAACGCTCGGTGGTGTCCCTTCGAGAGCAGGGGGCCTGACTATGAAGGCTGTGTCTCAGAGAGTGGCGTCACGCCGCTGATCGCGGCCGTTGTGCGCGATGAAGCCGCCGTAACGTATCTGTTGCTTGATGCAGGAGCCGACCCGACGCTCGAAGATATCAGTGGTGCGAATGCGTTGGAGCATGCGCGCGGCGAGGCCCTGTTCCTGCTCCTTCAAGCACGTATGTTTCCGGACGCGTCGTCGCGCGATGCCGCAACACTCGATTACCTGAAACGACGCGCTGGCATGCCCGAAAGCAAGGCGCCGTGGGAACAAACGCCGCTCGCACGCGCCAGTGCCGGAGTCATGTGGAAATCATTGGTCGAACCAGTGCCACCTCCCCGCGCCCGGGCGGTGCGACGCCACGGGGTTCAACATTCGCGGTCGAGCGCGTCCGCATCATTCTTGGGTTGGGCGGGGATCCCAACGAGCGCGTCACCTGGGGCAAGGTCGATTGGACGCCCCTGGCGATTGCCATCAACTACGGTGACACTGGTGTTGTTGAAGCGCTTCTCGAGCACGGAGCAGATCCGAATCAACGATGGTGCGTCAGCGTCGACTCCGACGCTAAGCGCCGAACACGCGTCGCGGAGTGCACGATTCAAACCGGCATCACGCCCCTGATGTACGCCGCATCCATCGGAAGCACGTATGTAGAAGGGCTTCTTCGGCAGCACGGAGCTGACACTTCCCTTCGTGATTGGCAGGGCCGCACGGTCTCCGACTACGCGGCAACAGCGCCGAAACCGAAACGCTGACGGGTTCGCTGCGGCGGAAATCGATGCGATATTCAGGCTCGCCACATCTTGCGAAGCAAACCTTCGAGGCGTGCCGACAATCGAAAGCGAGAAAACGCGAGGCGGCTCGGGGGACCAGGGAGGTTGAGCGCCAGTTCGCGAATGCGAACGTCTTGGCGCGACCCGACCGGCGGACGGCCGTGAGCGGTCGTCCGAGCGTTTTCCGGCGCGCCGAGCGGTTTGCGGAGCGAGATGTGGCGAGCCTGGATGACCCGCGAACGCGGGATACACTCTGAGCCGACGTGGGCTCACACGCGGCTGTTCTCATTCGCAACGCCACGATCATCACGATGAACGACGACCTCGAGGTCGTCGCTGGATCCGTTTCGATCCGCGACGGGCGCATTGCGAGTGTCGGCCAAGAGCCTTCGGACCGTCACGACACGGTGATCGACGCCGAAGGCGGCTATCTCCTCCCCGGCTTCATCCAGACGCACATTCATCTCTGCCAGACGCTCTTCCGCGGCTACGCCGACGACCTGCGCCTCATGGACTGGCTGCGCACGCGCATCTGGCCGATGGAGGCGGCGCACACGCCGGCGTCGCTGCGCGCGGCCGCACGCCTCGCCTGCCTCGAGCTCCTTCGCAGCGGCACCACGGCGATCCTGACGATGGAGACGGTGCACGACACGGATGCGGTGTTCGAGGCGGTCACGGAGACGGGCATTCGCGCCACCATCGGCAAGTGCATGATGGACGCGCCGGATACGGGCGCGCCCGTGCGGCTGCGCGAGGAGACGCGTCGCTCGATCGATGAGAGCGCGTCGCTCCACCGCCGCTGGCACAACACCGCTGGCGGACGCATCCGCGCGGCGTTTGCGCCGCGCTTCGCCATCTCCTGCTCGCGCGCGCTCCTCGAGGGTGTCGCGGTGCTCTCGCGCGACGAACATGCGCTGGTGCACACGCACGCATCGGAGCAGCAGGAGGAACTGGAGATCATCCGCAGGGCCACCGGCCGTTCCAACGTCGAATATCTCCAGCACGTGGGTCTTGCGTCGCCGCGGCTGAACGTCGCGCACTGCGTGTGGGTTGACGAGGGCGAGATCGCGCTGCTCGCCGAGCACGACGTGAAGGTCACGCACTGCCCCGGCTCGAACCTGAAGCTCGGCTCCGGCATCGCGCCGGTGAGCGAGATGCACGCGCGCGGCGTCTGCGTCTCGCTCGGCGCGGACGGTGCCGCCTGCAACAACCATCTCGACATGTTCGGCGAGATGCGGCTCGCGGCCATGCTGCAGGCGACGGCCAGCCAGCCCGGCGCGCTCACCGCCCGCCAGGCGCTCTGGATGGCGACGCGCAACGGCGCCAGGGCGCTCGGCCTCGATGGCGAGATCGGCTCGATCGAGGCCGGCAGGCGCGCCGACCTCATCGTCATCGACGGCTGCGCGACTCACTTCGCCCCCGATCCCGATCCGTTCTCGACCATCGTCTATGCCGCGCGCCCAGAAGATGTGCGGATGACGATGATCGACGGCGAGGTCCTGGTCGGAGACGGTCAGGCAGCACGCCTCGACGCGCGGTCTATCAGGGACGAGGCCAATCGCGAAGCACGGGCCCTGGCCCGACGCGCCGGCTTGTAGGCGCCGGAACATCGAACATGGAACATGGAACTGAACAGCGAACTTGAACACGAACCGAGAAGAGAGAACGGAGAAGCGTGAACGACACGCTATAATCAGTGAAACGCTAAGCAACTGACAGGCAATGGTTTCTCAGGAACTTTCTGAACGGTCGCGCCGGCTGTTGGCCGCGCTCGTGCGCGAATACGTCGACACCGGCGAGCCGGTGCCGTCGCAGATGCTCGCGCGCGCGAGCGGCGTCGGCGTGTCGTCGGCCACCGTCCGCAGCGTGCTCGCCCAGCTCGAGTCCGCCGGCTACGTGCACCAGCCTCACACGTCGGCCGGCCGCGTGCCGACCGATCGCGGCTATCGCGTCTTCGTCGATCTGCTGCTCGAGAGCCGGAAGCCCGCTCGTCCCGCCGCCGTGGTCGAGCACCAGCTTCGCCAGCATGCGGAACGCTCGCCGCTCATCGACGATCTGCTCGCGAGCGTGTCGCACATGGTGTCGCGCGCCTCGAAGCATGTCGGCTTCGCGATTGCCGGCACTGATGTGGCCGTGCTGCAGCGAATCGAATTCGTACCGCTCGGCGGCTCGCGCATCCTCGTGGTCGTCGTCTCGCGCGGCAACCAGGTGACACAGAAGGTGGTCGACGCCGGCGAAGAGATCCGCTCCGACGACCTGGCCGAGGCGGCGAACTACCTCAACACGGAATTCAGCGGGCTGCCGCTGTTCGACGTCCGTGAGGCCGTGCTGGCGCGGCTCGAGCAGGAGCGGACGCTGTACGATCGGCTCATGGCGCGTGCGCTGCGGCTCGCGCGCTCGACGCTCGAGCAGCTCCCGGCGCACCAGGCGTTCCACGTCGAAGGCGCGGCATCGCTGATCGAGACCCCCTCGCCCGACAGCGTGTCACTGCCGACGCTGCGCGCGCTCGTCGAGATGATGGAAGAAAAAGAGCGGATGCTGCGCCTGCTGAACCAGTACATCGACGGCCCCGGACTGACGGTCGTCATCGGCGGTGAGCACACCGCGCCCGGCCTGCGTCCGTTCAGCCTGATCGCCTCGACCGCGTGCGACGGCAGCACGATCCGGACCGTCGGGATCATCGGGCCGACCCGCATGCACTACTCCCGCGCGATCAGCGTGGTCGACGGCGTCACGCAGGCCGTCGCGCGTGTCTTGCGGGCTAACTAAGAACGTGGATGGTGGATGGTGGTTTGTAGTTGGTCGTGACCCCCACGAACCGCCAACCAACAACGACTAACCAGATTGATGCCAGACGACGTCAACGAACCGGATACGACCGGCACGGCCGCGACCGAAGCGGCCGCCGACCAGGACGCGTCGCCCCTCGATGCGCTTCGCCGCGAGAAAGACGCGCTGCAGGAGCGACTGCTGCGCACGGCGGCCGACTTCGACAACTTCCGCAAGCGCGTCGATCGCGAGCGCCGCGACCAGGCGGATGCGATGGCAGCCGATGCGCTCATGGATATCCTTCCGATCGTCGACAACCTCGAGCGCGCGCTGCAGGCAGCCACGAGCGCCGACGCCGGCTCGTTCCGGAAAGGCGTCGAGCTGATCCACCAGCAGATGGTGGAGCTGCTCCGCAAGCGCGGCGTGAAGGCCATCGAAACGGCGGGCGCCGACTTCGACCCGCGCTTCCACCAGGCGGTCATCCATGAAGTCAGTCCCGATCACCGCGAAGGCGAAGTGATCGAAGAGCTGCAGCGCGGATACATGCTGGGCGACCGCCTGCTGCGCCCCGCCATGGTGAAGGTAGCCAAGACGTGAGCAAGCGCGACTACTACGACGTGCTCGGCGTGGTGCGCAGCGCCACCGAGCTGGAGATCAAGAGCGCGTACCGCAAGCTGGCCCTCCAACACCATCCGGATCGCAATCCCGGCGACAAGGCCGCCGAGGAGAAGTTCAAGGAAGCAGCGGAGGCCTACGCGGTCCTCGCGGACACCGACAAGCGCCACATGTACGACCGCTTCGGCCACGCGGGGCTGGGCGGCGCGGCCACCGGCGGCTTCGATCCCACCGTCTTCACCGGCTTCGAGGACATCCTGGGCGGGCTCGGCGACATCTTCGGCATTGGCGAGATGTTCGGCGGCCCGCGCCGCCGCGGCGGGGCGCAGCGCGGCTCGGATCTGCGGTACGACCTCGAGATCTCATTCGAGGAGTCGGCAAAGGGCGTCGAAACGTCGATCCAGATTCCGCGGCACGGGACCTGCGCGACCTGCACCGGCCTGGGCACGGCGCCCGGATCGAAGCCGACGACGTGCCCGCAATGTCATGGACGCGGTCAGCTTCGCTACCAGCAGGGTTTCTTCACGGTCGCGCGCACGTGCAGTCAGTGCCGCGGCACCGGCTCGATCATCAGCAAGGCGTGCCCGACCTGCCACGGCGCCGGACGTGTGCAGCAGCAGCGCAAGCTGACGGTGAAGATTCCCGCCGGCATCGCGACAGGCCAGCGGATGCGGATGACCGGGGAGGGCGAAGCGGGCGCGGGCGGCGGTCCCGCGGGCGATCTCTACGTCGTCGTGCACGTCCAGGAGCATGCGTTCTTCCAGCGCGACCTCAACGATCTGTATTGCGAGGTCCCGTTGAACTACACGACGCTGGCGCTCGGCGGAGAGATCACGATTCCCACGCTCGAGGGCGAAGAGCCGTTCAAGGTGCCGGAAGGCACGCAAAGCGGCGAAACGTTCCGCCTTCGCGGGCGCGGCATGCACGATGTCTCTTCGAAAGGGCGCGGCGACCTGCTGATCACCGTCAAGGTGGTCACGCCGAAGAAGCTGACGCGGGATCAGCGGAAGCTCATGGAGCAGCTGGCAACGACGCTGCCGGAGGAGAAGTTCGAGCCGACCCCGCGCGCGGAGCACGACGATCGAGGCCTCTTCGACCGGGTGAAGGACATCTTCGGGTAACCGCCGATGCCCTTCGACAGGGGCTCAGGGCACACGTGGCCGGCGCTGGAGGTGCGGTGCCCCGACCCCCAGGCCGGCGATCTCATCCAGGCCTTCCTGCTGGATTACGACGTCGCCGCCATCGACGACAACCTTTCTGACATCTCACGCGTCTTCTTCCACTCCGCCGGCGATCGCGACGGCGCAGCGGATGGCCTGCGACGGCAGTTTCCTCATGTCCAGGTTCACGCGATTGATGTGCCCGATGAAGACTGGGCCGCGCGCTCGCAGGCCGGTCTTCGCGCCATCCAGGTCGGCAGCATCGTCGTGGCACCGCCGTGGGACGTGGCTCATTCAGGGATTAGGGATTCGGGATTAGGGATTCGGGATTCGGGATTCGGGAATCGGGATTCGAGGTTCGGGATTCGGGACGGCGATCCGATCGTTGTCGTCATTCAACCGTCGATGGGATTCGGGACGGGCCATCACGCCACGACGCGTCTCTGCCTCGTCGCGCTTCAACAGCTCGAGCTTGGGGGCACGCGCGTCATCGACGTCGGAACCGGATCCGGGGTGCTCGCGATTGCCGCAAGCCGGCTCGGCGCCGGCACAGTGCTGGCGATCGATGACGATGGCGATGCGACCCAGGCGGCGCGCGACAGCCTCGCGCTGAATCCGGAAGCGAGAGTCACCATCACCCTCGTTGACTTCCGAATCCCGGATCCCGAATCCCGAATCCCGGGTCAATTCGATGTCGTCGTCGCGAACCTCACCGGTGGTTTGTTGATGACGGCCGCCGATCGCCTGCGGTTGCTCGCCGCCCCATCCGGCAGGCTGGTGCTGAGCGGGTTCATGGATCACGAAGAAGGCGATGTGCTTCGCGCGTTTGCGGGGTGCGTCGTGGAGTCGCGGGCGCACGAGGATGAGTGGATGTGTGTCGTCACGCGGACCTGAAAGGTCCGCGCCGCATTGAGTTGAGGGATCGTAGGGCGGGCCTTCACGGCCCGCCATCTAGAACTCCCGCCAGATCGTGAACAGCGCGCTTAGGGCAACGACAGGCATGGCGTCGGCGCGCAGGGTGCGCCCGCCAAGCGTGACCATGCGGCAGACCGACGCCGCGCGCTCGATTTCGCCGCTCGCCCATCCGCCCTCGGGGCCGATGATCACCGTGGCTTCGCGCTGCGGCGACTGATCCATCTCCGACAGCATCGATGCGTCCGCGCCTGTGTCCGGCTCGACGAACATCAGCGCCGGCTGCGGCAGCGTCAGCGTCGCGAGCGCATCGGCGAGATCCGGGAACTCCAGCGGCTCGAGGATCGGCGGCACGGTCGCGCGTCCGCACTGCTTCGCGGAGGAGATTGCAATGCGCTCCCAGCGGTCGCCACGGCGTCCACGCGCCAGCAAGGCGCGGGTGATCTCGGTGCGCTCGGTGACGACAGGCTGAATCGCCGCGACGCCCAGCATCACCGCATCGCGCACGACGTCATCCATCTTGTCGCCCTTGAGGACCGCCTGCGCGAGCGTGATCGCGACCGACGCCTCCTTCGCGGGCTGTCGTGCGGAGCGAAGGCGAACACGCACGCCGCTCTTCCCCGCTTGCTCCACCGTGGCATCGAACTCGCCGCCGCGTCCGTTGAACACGCGCAGGCTGTCGCCCGCCTTCAGCCGAAGCACGCGCGTCAGATGCTCCGCTTCCTCAGTCGGAAGCAGGACGAGATCGCCGGGCACCTGCGCATCGGGCGCATGGAACCTCGCGTGCACGCGCAAATTATGCACCGTTGCACAATCGCATTGCGGCACCATCGCACTCGCACCGTCGCACCTCTCGCACCCCTCGCACCCCTCGCACCTCTCGCACCCCTCGCACCCCTCGCACCCCTCGCACCCCTCGCACCCGTCCCGTCCCCGATCGTGGAGCGTGCGCGGTTCAGCAACGGGACGATCTACGAGCTGCGATGGACGCCGGAGATCGACGCGCGCCTCGCCGCGACGTCGACGGTCGTGCCGCTGCCTCCGGGCCCGGTGCCCTTTCACGTGGGCGAGGTGTCGCGCTACCGCGTGGAGTGGGGCGGCGCGGGGATGAACCTGTCAGCTGGCGACATCACGATCAGCGTGGAGCCGCCCGCCTATCGCCTGGTCGTGAAAGCCGTCACGGCGCCCTGGGTCGCCAGGTTCTTCGAAGCGCAGGACGTGTTCACCACCCAGACCGACGCCGGCCTTCTGACCACCATCCACGAGCGCGATCAGCGGGAAGGATCGCGTCACGTCGTGCGTGCCTTTATTTATGACCGCACAGGCGGGGTGGTGAGAACCGGCCGCTCGGTCGACGAGGCGCGGGCGGGCGATGCGGTCGTGCTGCCGATGTTTCCGCAGGCGCGTGACGCGATCGCGGCGCTTTTCTACGCGCGAACGCTTCCGCTCAAGGCCGGAGACGCGTACCGGCTGCCAGTCAACGAGGCGGGACGAAACCTCGTGGTCGAGCTGACGGCCGAGGGAATCGAGACCATCCGCGTGAGCGGCCGCGATGTCGAGGCGCTGCGCCTCTCGCCCAGGCTGCAGCGGCGCGTCGAAGCGCGCGAGCAGCTCGCGGCGACCGTCTGGCTCAGCAACGACGCGCGCCGCATCCCGCTTGTTCTTGACCTCGACGCCGGATTCGGCCACGTCAGGGTCGAGCTCGAGAGTTATCATGAAGGCTCGTGATCGAGACGCGCCACCTCTCGAAACTGTACAGCCGCGGTTTGTACGCGCTCCAGGATCTATCGCTGTCGGTGGAGAAGGGAGAGTTTGTCTTTCTCACCGGACCGAGCGGCGCCGGCAAGTCGACGTTCCTTCGTCTTCTGCTGATGCAGGACCGTCCGAGCGAAGGCGAGATCTTCGTCAACGACCACGACCTCTCGAAGCTCAATCGCGGCGAGATTCAGGAATACCGCCGCGGGATCGGGTTCGTCTTCCAGGATTTCAAGCTCATTCCGACGCGCACCGTGTTCGAGAACGTGTCGTTCGTGCTCGAAGTGCTCGGCGTGCCGTCGGCGCAGCAGCGCCGCCGCGCGTTCCAGGTGCTGAAGTGGGTCGGCCTGCAGCACCGCATCAATGCCTATCCGCGCGATCTGTCGGGCGGGGAGCAGCAGCGGATTGCTATCGCGCGCGCGCTGGTCAATGATCCTGCGCTGGTGCTGGCGGATGAGCCGACCGGCAATCTCGATCCGGACCTCTCCCTGGAAATCATGAACCTGCTGCGCGAAATCAACGCGGGCGGAACGACGGTGGTCGTGGCCACCCACGATCGCGAGTTGATACGCCTGGTCGGCCGGCGAACCGTCACCCTCGACCAGGGGCGTATCGTCGAGGTCGCATGAGGGCCCTCGACTACGCACTGCGCGAAGCATGGGCGAGCCTCTGGCGCGGGGGCCGATCGACCGCCTTCGCTGTCATCGCGATCGCGCTTGCGGCGCTCGTCCTTGGCGCCCTGCTGCTGCTCACGTGGAACGTCGACCAGCTGCTCACGCAGTGGACCTTGGCGTCGGAGTTCTCGGTATTCCTCAGAGACGATGCGACGTCGGAGGAGAGGGGGACGATCGAGTCAACCGTCGACCAGAGCGGCGTGGCGGAAGGACGTGAATACGTCTCGAAGGCGCAGGCGCTCACGCGCTTTCGCCGTCAGTTCGCCGAGCTTGCGTCGCTCACGGGCGACCTCGACGACAACCCGTTTCCCGCGTCGCTCGAGGTGCGCGTCCGGCCCGACGCGGAGCGCAATGGACGAGCCGATGCGCTGGTCACACGCGTGGCTGGACTACCCGGTGTGGCGGACGTTCGCTACGACCGCGAGTGGCTGACGCGCGTCGCCAGCGGGCTCAACGCTGTTCGGGGCGCCGGATTCGCACTTGCGCTGCTGATGGCCGCGGCTGCCGCGGTCACGGTGGCCGCCGTGGTCCGGCTAGGCCTTCATGCGCGCCGCGACGAAATCGAAATCATGAAGCTCGTCGGGTCACCCGTCGCATTCATCCGCGGGCCGTTCATTGCCGAAGGACTGATCCAAGGGGGCCTCGGCGCGTTGATCGCGCTCGGGCTGTTGTGGCTGGGATTCCTCGCGGTCAACGCGTGGTGGGGAAGCGATCTCGCGGCGATGCTCGACGGCGCCTCGCTGCAGTTCCTGCCGGCGCGCCTGGCTGTTCTGCTTGTTGCCGGGGGGTTGCTGGTGGGTGGGGCGGGAGGATTTGCCGCGTCGCGCGACGCGGCATGATTTGTCAGTCCAGCGGCGTTTGACAGGTCCCAGAGGGCCCCGCTAGACTGAAAGAAATCAGATATATGGCTGCGTCGAGAAGCCGCTTGTCACGCTTCCTGGCAGATTCCCGCCCGCAGTGCGATCCCATTTTCCATTCTGTTTCCAATTTCTACAGAGAAGAATTCGTCAAACGCCAGCGCTGCCTCGACGAGCAGCGCGAGTTCTATTCCGAGCGCGTCATCACTGATGTCGAGCGCGCCCTGACGAAGGTGATGTCGCAGTTAGACCGACTCTGCACCAAGGCTGACGCGGACGAGGTTGTCAGCCGTCTTCTCAGACAGTTCGACGTCATCACGGGCCTCTCGGCCTGGTCCGATCCCCGACAGATTCACTGACCCTTTCCGTTTCCGAACTCCGTGACGACCTGCGCGCAACGCCGAAACCAGGCGACGTGGCTGCACCGGTCACGGGCGCGCCTCCTTAAATGCCATCAACAGATCAGATTCTTCACCTTATCAAGGAACGGGTGCATCACCCGACGTCCGCACGTGAGCTGGCTCGTGTGCTTCGCGTGCCGCGCGAGGAGCGCCTCGCGTTCAAGCGCCAGCTCAAGGCACTCGTCACATCGGGTGACCTCGTTCACATCCGTGGCGACCGGTTCGGGCTGCCCGACAAGATGGATCTTGTCGCCGGCCGCCTGCAGGCCAATCCCGCGGGGTTCGGCTTCGTCGTCCCGGAACACGCCGAGCCGGGCGAGAGGCAGGACATCTACATCTCCGCCTCGAACCTCACGGAGGCGATGCACGGCGACCGCGTGCTGGTGCGCATCGAGCGCCAGTCCGAGCGCGGACCCGAAGGCCGCATCATCCGCATCCTCGAGCGCGCCCACGACACGATCGTCGGGCGCTACGAAACCGATGCCGTGGGCATCGGTTACGTCGTGCCGTTCGATCGCCGGATCACCGCCGACGTGCAGGTGCCGTCGGGCCAGTCATCGTCCGCGGAGCCCGGCGACATGGTGGTCGTGGAGATTACGCGCTGGCCGACAGCCACCCGTGGCCCCGTCGGACGCGTCGTCGAGGTGCTGGGCAACATCAACGAGCCCGGCGTCGACACGCAGATCATCATCCGCAAGCACAACATCCCCGATACCCATCCCGACGAGTCTGTCGAGGAGGCGCGGCGGCTTGGCACGATCGTCAGGCCGCGCGACATCAAGGGGCGCACGGACTTCCGCCCGGTGACAACCGTCACGATCGACGGCGAGCACGCGCGCGACTTCGACGATGCCATCACGCTGGAGAAGCTGCCGAACGGCCACTACCGGCTCGGCGTGCACATCGCGGACGTGTCGCACTACGTCAAGGAGGGGAGCGCGCTCGACGAGGACGCGTACGAGCGCGGCACGTCCGTGTACTTCACCGAGCGCGCCGTGCACATGTTCCCGTCCGATCTGGCGACGGGTCTTTGCAGCCTCAATCCGCACGTCGACCGGCTCGTGCAGTCGTGCCTGATGGAAGTCGACGGCCGCGGCCAGGTCGTTCGGTACGAGATGCACGACGGCGTGATCAACAGCGACGCGCGGATGACCTATACAGATGTGAACGCGATCCTGACGGACCGCGATCTCACCGTCATCGCGAAGTACGAGCAGCTCGTCCCGATGTTCGAGATGATGTACGAGCTCTTCGAAATCCTGAACGCGCGCCGGCGCCGTCGCGGATCGATCGATTTCGATCTGCCTGAAGCGGAGGTCCTCCTCTCGGAGGAGGGCCTCATCGAGGCGATCGTCGCGAGCGAGCGCAACGTCGCGCACCGCCTCATCGAGGAGTTCATGCTCCTCGCGAACGAGACGGTTGCGGGGCATCTCGTGGCCAACGACGTGCCGGCGCTGCACCGGGTGCACGAGGCGCCTGACGCGAAGAAGGTCGAGGACTTCGAAGCGTTCATCGAGCCGCTCGGGTACAGCCTGGGCGGCTCCGGGCACGCGCTCACACCGAAGCATTTCCAGCGGCTCATCGACCGGATGCGCGGAACGCCCGAGGAGCGGCCCATCGCGGCGCTGATGCTGCGAACGATGCAGAAGGCGCGGTACGACGCCGTGAGCCTCGGGCACTTCGGCCTCGCCGCGGAGCACTACACGCATTTCACGTCGCCGATCCGCCGCTATCCGGACCTGGTCGTGCACCGGATGCTTCGCGAATCGCGGCACACTCAGATCACGAGCGCGCGGCGCGAGGAGCTCGACGAGGAGCTGCCGGAGGTCGCCGGCCACACCTCGGAACGGGAGCGGCGCGCCGACGATGCCGAGCGCGAGCTGCTGCAGTGGAAGAAGGTCCGCTTCATGGCGGACAAGGTCGGGGACGAGTACGAGGGTTACATCACCGGCGTGGCGCCCTTCGGTCTCTTCATCGAGCTGATCGAGCACTACGTTGAGGGGCTCGTCCACATCTCGAGCATGGCCGACGACTACTACCGCTTCATCGAGCAGCAGCACGTGCTGCGCGGCGAGAACACGAAGAAGGTCTATCGGCTGGGCGACAAGGTGCCGGTGCAGGTTGTCCGCGTGGACATGGAGCGGCGGCAGGTCGATCTCGGCCTCGTGGATATCCTGGAGGCGGTCCGGCGCGAAGAGCGGCCGCGCGGGCCGATTCGCAGCACGACGCGGCCGAAGACCGAACGTCGGAAAGCGCAGCGTCCCGGCCGCCGTGAGCGCCACGCGGGCAAGCAGGGAAAGGGACGACGCTAGCGCCGGCAGCTACGACTTCTCGTCATCCTTCGTGGCGTCCTTGAAGTTGCGGATGCCTTTGCCGATCCCCTTGCCGATCTCCGGGAGCCGGTTCGCCCCGAAGATGAGGATGATGATCACGAGGATGATGAGAAGCTCAGGGAGGCCGATGTGGCCCATATGTCACCTTTCGCCTTCGGGTTGTCCGGGAACGTGCGATTGTACCATGCCGTCATGAGACGGTTCAGTGTGGCGGCTCGAGGCCCCGGGGCCAAAGGCGCAATGGCGAATGCTCAATGATTCAGACGCGTTGGGCATTGAGTTTGGAGCCGTGACACTTTGCATTTAAAGTGAAAGCAATGCCCCACGCTCTCGTGATGGCGCTTTTTGAAGATGCGGCGGTCGCCGCGGACGCGGCCAGAGATCTGCGCAATCTCGGCATCCCGCGCGAGCGGGTCTCGATTGTCGCGCGCTCCCATGACGAGGAAGGCACGCTGGCGCGGGCGTCAGGGGCGTCGCCGGGATCGGAGATCGAGGAGTCGCGAATGGCGTCGCGCCTCGGTGAGCTTGGGGCGCACCTGGTCGCGGCGATCGGCGTGTTCATGCCGGGCGTCGGTCCGATCATTGCGGACGGTCCGCTTGCCGCGGCCGTCGGTGAAGCGGCGGGTCATCTGGCCGGCGGTGTGGCGCGCGCGCTCGAGCACGCGGGGCTCGACGGAGCGGAGGCGGCGCGCTGGGAGAAACGGATCGAAGAGGGCGCGTTTCTCGTCGGTGCCCACGTCGAGCGCGCCCCGGTCGAACCCGCGCGGGATGTGCTGATCCAGCACGGAGGGTCGCCGCTCGCGGTCGGCAACTGGAATGACTGACGCCCGGCACTGGATCAGGTCAACGACGCGCGTAAATGAGGCGGTTCCGATGCAGACCACATGCATGGCGGCTGCATCATAATGAATAAATTCGTAGAGTTCTTCCGCGCGGCTGAGGTACCTCTTTTGCAGTTGCGACCTCTCAGCATGCTCGGGGAGAATGAGCCAGACACACGCTGCCGTAATGTCGACGACCGCTTTGCAGAGCACGCCTGAACGCGCTCCAGCCACGGGACATCTCTATGTCCATGCCGGCGCGGGTCCGGCCGAAGTCCATTTCCTGTTCGAACACCAGGAGAAGCGGCTTGGCGGCGCGATGGGCGCGTCCGTTGCCAGCCACTTCGTGTTTGTCCTGCTGATCCTGCTGATCATGCGCCTGGTTCCCGAGCCGAACGAGCACGCGATGCTGCTCGACCGGACACCGCACTCAATTGTCTGGCTCGCGGAGCCCGGCATTGGTGGCGGTGGAGGCGGCGGGGGCAACCAGCAGAAAGAGCCGCCGAGGAAGGCCGAACTCCCCGGGAAGGAGAAATTGACCGTCCCCGTCGCGGCACTGGTGGAGCCGACGCCAGTCGAGCAGCCGAAGCCGGAAGAGAAGGTGGATATCCCGGCGGTCACGATGAACGCCGACAAGGAGACACAGGCGGGGCTGATCGATTCGAAGGAGGACACCACATCGCAGGGCCTCGGCACGAACGGCGGCGCCGGGACCGGTTCGGGGACGGGCATCGGCAACGGGCAGGGCTCAGGCCTCGGCGAAGGCACCGGCGGCGGCACCGGCGGCGGCGTGTACCGCCCGGGCAATGGTGTCGAGTCGCCGCGCCTGCTCCGGAGCGTTCGCCCCAACTACACCGCTGAAGCGATGCGCGCGAAGGTCCAGGGCATCGTCCGTCTCGAAGGCGTCGTGGAGTCGGACGGCACCGTCGGCGATCTCAAGGTGACGCGCTCGCTCGACAGGTACTTCGGCCTCGATCAGGAAGCCATGAAGGCAGCCAAGCAGTTTCGCTTCATTCCGGGGACGCGGTTCGGAGAGCCGGTCGCCGTCCTTGTCAGCTTCGAAATCGAATTCACCCTGCGTTAGTCTTTAACCACGAAGCCACGAAGGTCTCGAAGAACACGAATCAAAATAGAGGAATTCGTGCAAGAAGGACCAATACGTCGATGCCGTCGATGCGAGGTAGTATCCACGCAGTCGCGCCTCAGCGCCGCCTACGAAGGAGAGATGTTGTGACTCGTTATTACACGTTCGGGCCTGCAGCCGCCGCGATCGCGGCCATTCTCATCGGCGCCGCGTGCCGGCCGAGCGGGCCGCGGGTGTTCTTCGTCCAGCCGCAAGACGGCGCGACGGTCAAGAGCCCGGTCAAGCTCGAATTCGGCGCACAGGATTTCACGATTGCCGCGGTGCCGCAGGGGACCGTCACCGAGACCCGGCCGTCGCTCGGCCACTATCACATCGGCGTGGATGCTGACTGCCTGCCTCCCGGCACGGCCATCCCGCGCGCCTCGCCGTGGGTCCATTTCGGCGACGGGAAGAACGTGATCGACATGCAGTTGCCTGCAGGGACGCACAAGCTGTCGCTGCAAGTGGGCGACGACCTGCACCGGACGATTGAGGGGCTCTGTTCGACGATCTCGGTCAACGTGACCGAGTGAACCCGGATTCAATGGCGCGCCTCATCCGCCCCTCGTGATCGGCCAGACGATCTCGCATTACCGCATCCTCGAAAAGATCGGCGGCGGAGGGATGGGCGTCGTCTACCTTGCCGAAGACACGACGCTTGGACGCCGGGTCGCCCTCAAGTTTCTTCCCTCGGATGTGGCCGCCGACGCGAGTGCCCGCGAACGACTGCTGCGCGAAGCGCGTGCCGCCTCCGCGCTCAATCACCCTCACATCTGCACCATCCACGAGGTCAGTTCGCACGAGGGCCGTCCGTTCATCGCGATGGAGTGGCTGGAAGGCGAAACGCTGAAGGAACGGATCGAACGCGGGCCGCTTCCGCCGGCGCCGCTCGTCGATCTCGCGATTCAGATTGCCGACGGCCTCGCCGCCGCGCACGACGTCGGCATCGTCCATCGCGACCTCAAACCGGCCAACCTGTTCATCACGAAGCGCGGCGACGCAAAGATTCTCGACTTCGGGCTGGCGAAACTGAACGACGCGCCGCCGGGGCTCGATACCGCGCTGCCGACCGTTGCGCCTGCGCTGACGATGGCTGGAACGACGGTCGGGACGGTTGCGTACATGGCGCCGGAGCAGGCGCGCGGCGAGAAGGTGGACGCTCGGAGCGATCTCTTTTCGTTCGGCGCGGTGCTGTACGAAATGGCGACTGGACGGTCGCCCTTTGCGGCCTCCACCGACGCCCTGACGTTCGACGCGATCCTGAACCGCCAGCCGGCGCCGGCGCGGAGCGTCGTCCGCGATCTTCCGCCTGCGCTCGATCAGGTGATCACGCGACTGCTCACGAAGGATCCCACGGGCCGGTACCAGACTGCGCACGAGCTGCTGGCGAACTTGCAGGCACTCCGGCAGGGCTCACGCGATCGCGCAGCGCCGTCGAGCAGCGCCGTCCCGGCGATGCCCTCGCTTGCCGTGCTGCCGTTTGCTGACCTGAGCCCCGGGCACGACCAGGCGTACTTCTGCGAAGGGATGGCGGACGAGATCATCACGGCGCTGTCGGAGTTGGGCGGCCTGAGCGTTGCGTCGCGAACGTCTGCGGTGCGATGGCGCGACAAGGGGCTCGACATCGCGGAGCTCGGCGAGCGGCTCAACGTGCAGGCAATCCTCGAGGGGAGCGTACGGAAAGCGGGCAACCGCGTCCGCATCACGGCGCAGCTGACGAAGGTCGCCGACGGCTATCAACTGTGGGCCGAGCGCTATGACCGGGATCTCGAGGACGTGTT
>JAHFUO010000048.1 GCA_023265015.1 Acidobacteriota bacterium
TCCCGAGTCCCGAGTCCCGAGTCCCGAGTCCCGAGTCCCGAGTCCCGAGTCCCGAGTCCCGAGTCCCGAGTCCCGAGTCCCGGGCGAGTATCATGGCCCGTGAACTTCGATCCGAACCTGCTCGTCCTGTCGCTCGTGCCGAGCGGGATTGGATTCGTGCTGTTCGTCTACGGCAAGAAGCAGCAGCGATGGGCGCATATGGCCGCGGGCGTCGCTCTGTCGGTGTATCCCTATTTCGTCAACACGCCGCTTCAGATGCTCCTCGGAGGAGCGCTGATTGGTGGCGCATTCTGGTGGGCCCTGCAGAACGGATGGTGATCAGGCGGGGCGTCGCAGCCCGCTATTCGTCGATCTGCCACTCGGCTGGCGGCTGGGGTCCGAGCTTGATGTCCGCGATGTCGGGATCGACGCCGTCAGGTGAGGGGGCGGCGCCGGCCTTCCGCTCTTTCTCGGTCCGGCGGCGCTCGGCCTTCTGCTGGCGGCGCTCGATGAGCGCCTTCTCGCGCTCACGTTTCGCCGCCGTTGGTCTCGCATTCCGCGCCATGCAGTGTACAGCATACACCGACCTCCACCGTCTCGCTACCTCCCAACCCCGTCCGTATTTGCGCCGTTCGACTTCGCTCACGGCGTCCCGAGCTTCGTCGAGGGACGCGTGCTACGATTCCGCCTTTAGTTTTTTGCGCCGACGCCGGCGCGAACGAGAGGACTCTTTTTGGTTCACCTGCCTGATCGCATTCAACGACTCGAAGAGCTGGCGAAAGATCTGTGGTGGAGCTGGACGCCGGACGCGCGGAACCTCTTCCGCCGCCTTGATTACTCGATGTGGCGGATGACGGCGCACAATCCCGTGCGCATGCTGCAGCTGCTGCCGCAGGAGACGATCGAGCGCGCGCTCAACGATCCCGACTGGCTGGCCAGCTACGACCGCACGCTGGCGAGGCTCGATGCCGCCCGCGCCGCGCGCAACACCTGGGTCGAGAGTCACTGCCCCGAGATCGCGGCACGATCGATCGCGTACTTCTCGGCGGAGTTCGCGCTGCACCAGTCGCTGCCGATCTATGCGGGCGGCCTGGGCGTGCTCGCCGGCGATCACTGCAAGGAGGCGAGCGACCTCGGCGTGCCGCTCATCGGCGTGGGGTTCATGTACCCGCAGGGCTACTTCCGCCAGAGCACCACGTCCGACGGCTGGCAGGAAGAAGTGTACGAGAAGCTGAACTGGGCCGACGCGCCGATCGAGCCGGCCGTCACGCCCGACGGGAAGCCGTTGGTCACCGCGGTGCCGCTCGGCAACCGCACGGTGATCGTCGCGGTGTGGCGCGTGCTTCTCGGACGCGTCAAGCTGTACCTCCTCGACACCGATCTGGAAGAGAACGCGCCGTGGGATCGCGAGCTCTCGGCGCGGCTGTACGGCGGCGATCGCGACACGCGCGTGCAGCAGGAGATCATCCTCGGCATCGGCGGCGTGCGCGCGCTCAAGGCGGTGGGATCCGACCCGGACGTCTATCACCTGAACGAGGGTCACGCCGCGTTCGTCGTCCTGCAGCGCATCCGCGATCTGTGCGAGAAGGGCTGGAACTTCGACGCCGCGCTCGAGGAAGTGCGTCGGACGACGGTGTTCACGACGCACACGCCGGTGCCCGCCGGGCACGATGCCTTCCCGTTCCACCTGGTGGAGACGCACCTCTCGGGCGCGTGGGGCGACCTCGGCACCCACCGCGAGCGCTTCTTCGCGCTCGGCCACTACGACAACGGCGGCGGCCCGATGTTCAACATGACGGCGCTCGCGCTGCGCGCGTCGGGCGCCGTGAACGGCGTCAGCCGGCTCCACGGCGACGTCACCAGGCAGATGTGGCAGCCGATCTGGCCCGGGGCCTCGCTCGACACGCTGCCGGTGAGGTTCGTCACCAACGGCGTGCACGTCCCGACCTGGATCTCATTCGAGATCGCGCGTCTGCTCGACACATATCTCGGGGCGGACTGGACGGAGCGGCACGATGATCCCGCGTTCGTCGAGCGCGTCCTCTCGATTCCGGACGACGAGCTGTGGAACGCGCGGCAGGCGCTGCGCGCCTTCCTCTTCGGCTTCATCCGCGAGCGCGCGCGCCAGCGCTGGGCCGCGCAGGGCGCCGCCTCGCGTGTCGTCGCGGCCGGAACGATGCTCGATCAGAGCGTGCTGACGATCGGCTTCGCGCGCCGCTTCACGGGCTACAAGCGGCCCGAGCTGATCTTCTCGGATCCGGATCGCCTTGCGCGCATTCTCAACGCCGGGCGAGGCGTGCAGATCGTCTTCGCCGGCAAGGCGCATCCGGCCGACGACGTCGGCAAGCATCACATGCAGCGCATCTACAAGCGCGCGCTCGATCCGAAGTTCGGCGGGCGCATCGCGTTTGTCGAAGACTACGACCTGCACGTCGCGCACTTCCTCGTGCAGGGGTGCGACGTGTGGCTGAACAACCCGCGCAAGCCCCTCGAGGCGAGCGGCACCAGCGGCATGAAGGCGGCGATCAACGGCACGCCGCACATGTCGATCGGCGACGGCTGGTGGGCCGAAGGGTTTACCGGCGGGAACGGCTGGCTGATCGAAGGACGTGCGGACTCGGGCGACCAGGGCGCGCGGGACTGGGCCGACGCGCAGGCGCTCTATGCGCTGCTCGAGGAGCAGGTCGTGCCCGCCTTCTACGACCGCGGAACCGACGGCATCCCGCACCGCTGGCTGCAGATCGTGAAGGAGTCGATCCGGACGGTGCTCCCCCGCTTCAGCGCACGCCGCATGGTCAAGGAATACGTCCGGGATATGTATCTTCCGGCACTGAAGGGGCAGCCGGCAGCAGGCAGCCGGCAGCAAGCAGCAGGCAGCCGGCAGCCGGCAGCGGGTAGCAGGCAGCAGGCAGCCGGCAGCGGGTAGACAACCCGTCAACTCTCCATCCCGTCCAACCGATCGAGGTAGAGATGGTCCCGACTCGTGTCACTGCTTTTCTCCTGGCCCTCGCGGCCGCCGTCGTCGCTAGCCAGCAGGCGCACGGCGCGGCAGCGGCGCTGGCGGGCGACACCGCAACGATCACTCATGTGCTGAACCGGCTCACGTTCGGGCCCCGTCCCGGCGACGTGGACCACGTCCGCGAGGCAGGGCTTGCGGCGTGGATCGATCAGCAGCTCCACCCGGGCCGCATCGACGATCACGCGGCAGAGGCGCGCCTGCCCAAGCTCCAGGAACCTCCCGACTCCTTGGACCCGAAGGAACTGCGGCGGTTCGCGAGGCGGCAGATCGAGACGCTTGCCTCGGACAAGATTCTGCGCGCCACCTACAGCGACCGGCAGCTCCAGGAGGTGCTCGTCGACTTCTGGTTCAACCACTTCAACGTGTACGCCGCGAAGGGGCGCACGGCCGAGTATCTCGCCGCTTACGACCTCGACGTGATCCGCCCGAACGTGTTCGGCCATTTCCGGGATTTACTTGGCGCGGACGCGAAAAGTCCGGCGATGCTCTTCTATCTCGATAACTGGCTGAACGCGGCACCAAATGGGGATCGGGGATCGGGGATCAGGGATCAAAAGCGGGCTCGGAGGCGCCGGGTTTCGCTGATCCCCGATCCCCGATCCCTGATCCCCGATCCCCTCAATGCGAAGCCCAGCAAGAAGCGCGGGCCGAACGAGAACTACGGGCGCGAGCTCCTCGAGCTGCATACGCTCGGCGTCGACGGCGGTTACACCCAGAAGGACGTCGTCGAGGTCGCGCGCGCGTTCACGGGCTGGACGATCGATCGCGACGGATCATTCCGTTTCATGCCGGCGCTGCACGACAGCGGCACGAAGGTCGTCCTCGGCCATACGATCAAGTCGGGAGGCGGCATCGACGATGGCGAGAAAGTGCTCGACATCGTCGCGTCGCATCCGTCGACCGCCCGTCACATCGCGTATCAGCTGGCGCAACGGCTGGTCGCCGACGAGCCGCCGCCGGCGCTGGTCGATCGCGCCGCCGCGCGCTTCCGCGAGACCGACGGTGACCTGCGCGAAGTCGTGCGGACGATCGTCACATCGCCGGAGTTCCTGGCGCCCGACGTGCGCGGCTCGAAGTTCAAGACGCCGCTCGAGCTCGTGATCAGCGCACTGCGGACAACCGGCGCGGGCGTGACGGACGCCACCCCTCTCGTGGCCGTGCTGCAGCAGCTGGGAGAGCCGCTCTACCTGTGCCAGCCGCCGACCGGCTATCACGACACCGCGGACGCGTGGGTCTCGGCGGGCGGGCTGGTGACGCGGATGAACTTCGCCACGCGCCTGGCGTCGGGCAACATGCCGGGCCTCACGCTTACGGCGAGCGGGGATGCCCGGCAGCTCGCCCTCAGCCTCGGTTCACCGGAATTTCAACGGCATTAGCCACGAAGAGCACACAGACGACATGGCCACACAGTTCACAACGCCCACAAAAGGAAAAACCCTACGCAGGAGCGGGCCATGACGTCTCGAAGAATCTTCCTCAAGTCGGGCGCGATGGCGATGCTCTCGCTTGGCTTCGCGCCTTCGTTCCTTGGACGCGCGGCAGCAGCGGTGACAGGCCGGAAGCGCCTCGTCATCGCGATCTTCCAGCGTGGCGCGGTCGACGGGCTCAACATGATCGTCCCCCACGGTGAAGCGGAGTACTACCGTCTCCGGCCGACGATCGCGATCCCGCAGCCCGGCGCGGGCCGGATGGGATCGGCCATCGACCTCGACGGCTTCTTCGGCCTGCACCCCTCGATGGCGCCGCTCAAGCCGCTCTGGGACAACCACTCGCTGGCAATCGTGCACGCCTGTGGATCGCCCGACAACACGCGGTCGCACTTCGACGCGCAGGACTACATGGAAACGGCCACGCCGGGCGTGAAGAGCACGCGCGACGGATGGCTCAATCGCTACCTGCAGGCGTCGGCAAAGGAGCGCAACCCGCTGCGCGGCGTGGCGCTGGCGCGGACAATGCCGCGATCGCTTGAAGGCGCGGCGCCCGCGCTGGCGATCGGCAGCGTCGATGAATTCGGGGTCAGAGGGAACGCGGGCGCGTCGTTCGAGGATCAGTACTCGACCTCGTCGGATCGCCTGCTCAGCGCCGCGGGCAACGACGCGTTCGACGCGATGCGCACGCTGCAACGCGCGGCCGGCACGCCGTATCGTCCCGCGCAGGGCGTGGAGTATCCGTCAACACCGTTCGGCAAGGCGCTGGAGGAAATCGCGCGGCTTGCCGTGGCGGACGTCGGCCTCGAGATCGCGTTCACCGAGCTGGGCAACTGGGATCATCACGTGAACGAAGGCGCGGTGACCGGGCAGATCGCCACGCGCCTCGACGAGTTCACGCGCGGCCTTGCCGCGCTGGCGGCCGATCTCGGCGATCGCCTCGCCGATACGGTCATCGTCACCATGTCGGAGTTCGGACGCGCGGTCGCGGAAAACGGCAACGGCGGCACCGACCACGGCCATGGCAACGCGATGATGGTGATTGGCGGCAACGTGAAGGGCGGCGTCCACGGCACGTGGCCAGGGCTCGCGGAGGCGCGCCGGTTCGAAGGACGCGACCTGGCCGTCACCACCGACTTCCGAGACGTGTTCAGCGAGATCGTCACGGGACATCTCGGCGCCTCGCGTGAGACGCTCTCGAAGGTCTTCCCCGGATACGCGCCCGCGTCCAGCCCCGGTGTGATCCGTGCCTGACACCCGCCATTAGCCCGTGGTCGGGAGCCGAATATAATTCCCTCATGGCCCCCCGCAAGTCCAGCGTGGCGAAGTCGAAGTGTGCGCTCTGCGGCGCGAAGGAGGTGTCCGAGCCGCGCGGCGAAGAGCGCTACTGCCGTGACTGCTGGGAGAAGAAGATCGCGGTCGAGGAGATCGTCGCGCGCGAGTTCGCGCTCAAGCGCTACATCCGCGCGCACAGCGCCGAGAAGTACCTGATTTATCACTCGACCATCAAGCGCCCCTGCGGCCAGATCATCGTCGTCGACGACGGATATGACCTGTTCCTGACGATGGTGCTGTACCCCAATTTCGGATGGGACGAGTCCGGGTATCACCTTGACGGAGACCCCGAAGGGCGCACGTTTGCCGAGATCCTCGTGGATGTCGTCGCCACCGAGGTGATCGAGCCCTGGGGCGGCGGCAAATGGCACCTGGAAATCTTCAGGTCGGCGAATCCGGACGCGGAGGATTGGAACGGCGAAATGTGAGCGTATAATGCGGCTCGACGGCACGTTGGTGCGTCTGCCGGGGGAGGTTCCATCATGACATTGAAAACCAGTACGCTGCTCACGGTAGCTGCTGCTGTTCTGTTGTCGACGAGCACGCTTGCCGGCCAGGCCAAGCCTGCGGCGAAACCGGCGACACCCGCGCCCCAGGCCGCGGCACCCGCGGCTCCCGTTGGTTTGGTGAAGCCGGTTCGCGGCGAGGCCGAAGTCCAGATGACCAAGCCGGTCATGAAGCGCGTGAAGGACGAGATCGTCACGACGTTCCAGATAAAGAATATGTCGACCACCGGCTCGATCGTGGGTCTCAAGATCAACCAGTACTGGTACGACAAGGGCGGGGAGATCGTCATGGCCGACGACTTCCGGCAGCGGAAGGCAGTGGCCCCGGGCGAAATCATCAACGTGGAACTTCGTGCGCCGGCCAACCCGAACATGGCGAGCAACCAGTACAAGTTCGAGCAGGCCAACGGCACCGTGAAGCCGAAGATTGTGCCGAAGCTTCAGTAGATCGTTTGGTACGGTACGCGCGAGGGGTCGACGCAATGCGTCGGCCCTCCGGCCCTTCCTCACCGCACGCGGATCTGAATGTCGCGTGCGACGCCGGCTCCGTCCTTCAGCCCGCGAGACTTTCCTTCCACGTGCACCACGTACAGGCCGGGCGCGAAATCCTTGAGCGGAATCTGCACCGTGTAGCCGAATCCGCCGCGGCCCCCCGCCTTCGCCCTGCCGGCTTCGGCGGGCAGGCCCTGCAGCTCGGTCGACGACCGCTCTTCGCTGCTGCTGAAGACGACCCGTCCGCCGTCGGCGCGCACGTCGGTGGCGATATCCACCTTGTGCGGCGGCAGGTTCTGCTGGTTCTCGTACACCTCGGCAAACAACGTGATCTGATCGTCGCGCGTGAACTCGCGTGACGTGGTCGGCGGCTGCATGAGAAGCAGCCCGACGGGATCGTCCTTCACCCGCGCCGTCGGCGTCTGGTTCCCCACCGCAGACGCCAGGGTCAACCCGCTCATCGCGAGCGGCTGCTTGTAGAAGTCGGGCACCTCGAGATCGCGGATGACGCTCCCCGCGATGCCGCCGCTGTCGGCGGCCGACACGTGCAGCTGATACCGTCCCGGCGGCAGGTTCATCGCGGACGTGACGCGGAAGCCGCGCGCCTGCGCGCGCGCGAACGTGTCGGGCTTGAACGTGAGGTCGATGACGCTCTTCTCGTTCGCGCGGACCTTCGCGTCGGTGTCGACCGCGGTCATGACGACCGTGAGCTTGTCGTTGAACGTGCCGTTCTGCTGCGCGAACGTGAAGCTCCCGACGCCGAGCTCCACGGCGACCGCGACGGCGGCATTTGGCGGCGCACCCTTGTACGGCGCCGCGAATATCCGCATCGGCATGCCGCTCACGGCCAGCGGGCTTTCAACCGCGGCCTTGAGCGCCACCTCCAGCGGATCGCTCGAGGCCTTTGCAGCAGGCGCCGCCGCGCGGCCGCGCAGGGCCACGTAGCCGCGGCGCGCACGTACCGTGAGCCCAGGCCGTGCCAGGCGGACCTCGATCCTGCGGAATTTTCCGTCGCGCTTGTCGTTCGCGGGGTAGTAGCCGAGGACGTAGTAAGTGCTGCTGTCACGCACGATGCGATCGAACGCGTCGTTGAAGTCGTTCTGGTTGACGACGGCGAACCCGCCTGTTTCATCGGCAAGCGTGCGCAGGCTGTCCTGCGAGAGGCGCAGCTCGTCGAGCGAGGAGGTGACGCCGAGACCGAGGCCGGGCTCGTCGGCGGCAACGCCCGACGTTTCGATCAGCTCACCACCCGGCGTCGTCAGCCCTCGCGGATCGATCGCGTAGATGCTCACGTTGCCGCGCGTGGCGGCGGCCACCGCGTTGCGCGTGGCGTCGATGATGTCGGAGCCAGGCGAGTTGTTGTTCAGCAGGTTGTAGATGTCGATGTCGATCCCCTCGCTGACGAGCACCATCGTCTTGCGGCGGCCGTGGAGGCCGCCCATGAATTCCGCGAGCTTCTGCAGCGACAGCATCGCGTTGCGGGCATCGTGGCCGCGCTCGAGCGCCATGGGATCGTTGACGGGATCGCCCTGCTGGCGAAAACCGCCGGTCGAAAGCCGGTTGTACTCGTCGAGCCGCTCGAGCGTCGCCGATCGGAGCTTGCGCCCGGCGAACTTGTCGACGGCGGCGAGAAGCAGCCGGGCGCTGCTGGTGAAGTCCTGGGAGTCCGCGGCGCGGCCGCTCGTGAAGACAACCGCGGCGACGTCGTTGATGCCGAAGTTCCGCTCGAAGAAGCGGTGCAGCGCGTTCTTCACGCGGAACGCGCGGGTCGCATCGACGTGCAGGTCATCGAGGACGAACAGATAGACGCGCCCATCGACGTCGACGTTCGTCTGCACGTCGGCTTCGATCGCGGACGGCGAGAACAGCGGACGCTCGGCGCGCGCGATCGGGATGTTGACCTGCGAGAACGCGCTCACCTTCTGCGGCTTGCCATCCTCGAGCAACTGGAAATCGGCGGCGCCGAGGCCGGTCACGGGGTTTCCCATGACGTCAGCGACGTAGGCGTCGACCTCAATGAAGTTCGCCTCAACCCGGAACGTGAGCGGAGGCTGCTCCGGCGGGGGCGCCTGGGCCGGTTGCTGAACCACCTGCGCCAGGGCTACGGCGCCCAGGGCCAGCAGGGTGGGCGCCAGCAGTATCCCGGTCGTCGGTGAGGAGCGGAGAAAGCGGCGTTTCATAGGTCCTGTCCGTTCAATTATAGATTTTCGGGGCGCCCGACCGATGGACAGATTCACGCGTCATACCGATAGGGACAGCAGGCAGCAGGCAGCAGGCAGCGGGCAGCATGATTGGCGGGCAGCTGCCGGCTGCCCGCTGCCCGCTATACTCAGACGTCATGCCGCTCGACGTGGCCGAGATTCAGAAGACGCTTCGCGCGGACGGCTTGGACGGCTGGCTCCTTTACGATTTTCACGGCTCGAACCCGATTGCGGCGCGGCTTGCCGGGCTGACGAACGGCGCACACATGACGACGCGGCGGTGGTATTACCTGATCCCATCGACGGGATCGCCCCGCGGGCTGGTGCATGCGATCGAACGGCACAATCTCGACGCGCTGCCGGGCGACAAGGCCGTGTATGGCGGGCGCGAAGAGTTGGACGCGGGCCTCTCGCGACTGCTGAACGGCGTGCGGCGAGTCGCCATGGAATACTCGCGGAACTGCGCGATTCCGTACCTGTCCCGCGTCGACGCCGGGACGGCCGAAACGATCTGGTCGCGCGGCGTCGAGATCGTCTCGTCGGGAGATCTCGTGCAGCGGTTCGAGGCCGCGTGGGACGCGCGGCAGCTCGAGACGCACAGGCGCGCATCGGAAGCGCTCTACCGGATCAAGGATCGCGCGTTCGATGCGGCACGCGGCGCGCTCGGCTGCGGGCAACCGATGACGGAGTACGATCTGCAGCAACACATGGTGCGCTGGTTCGGGGAGGAAGGGCTCGTCAGCGACTCGGCGCCCGTCGTCGCCGTGGGCGCCAACGCCGGCAACCCGCATTACCTGCCGGCAGCCGATCGCGCCGCGCCGATCGCGGCGGACCAGGTGCTGCTGCTCGACCTGTGGGGCAAGTTGCCGGAGCCGGGCTCGGTGTTTGCCGACATTACGTGGGTTGGCTTTACCGGCCGCCGGGCCCCAGAGGAAGCGGCCCGGGCGTTCGGCGCCATCGTCGAGGCACGCGATGCCGCCGTGGCGCTCGTCGAGGAGGCGGCGTTGACGGGCCGCGAGCTGCACGGGTGGGAAGTCGACCGCGCCGCCAGGACGGTTCTCGAACGCTCCGGGTATGGCGGCCACATCCTGCATCGCACGGGCCACAGCCTTGGTGAGAGCGTGCATGGAAACGGCGTTCACCTGGATGATTACGAAACGCACGACGACCGGCGGATTCTGCCGGGCACGGGGTTCACGGTTGAGCCGGGCCTGTATTTCGATTCCTTCGGTGTACGCACGGAAATCAACGTCTATCGCGGCGAGCGGGAGGCCCTCGTTACCGGGCCGCGGCAGATGAAACTGGTAACCTTAATGGCGTGAGGCCGCGCCTCGCGACGTGTCACAATTTCGTCAAACATCAATCGTAGATTCGTATCAGAGACCAGAGGACGGACATCAACTTCCAACGCTGTCGAACGAGGACTGAGAAATGTCGAATCGCAAAACCACATTCTTCTACGCACTGCTGATCGCGGTTGCGTCGCTCGCGGTCGGGATGGTCATCGCATCGCGCCTGGGCCTGTCGCCCGAGTCGGGCGCGCAGACGATTGCTGCGCCGCCGTACAACAGCGCGCCGATCACGGGCGGGCTCACGGCGACCACGTTCCGCGATGTCGCGAAGGCCGTCACGCCGGCCGTCGTCAACATCCGGACGGAGTCCCGGCAGCGGACGCAGGACCTCAGCGAGTTCTTCGGCGGAGGCGGACAGAGTGACGACCTCCTCCAGCGCTTCTTCGGCCAGGGCGGCCAGGCGCCGCAGAGGCAGCAGCGGCCGCGCGAGCAGGTCGTGCAGGCGGCCGGCACCGGCTTCATCATCGACAAGGCCGGCTTCATCCTGACCAACAATCACGTCGTCGATGGGGCGACCAAGATCGAGGTCTCGCTCTACGGCGAAGACGCGGACCAGGAATATGCGGCGCGCGTCGTCGGACGCGACCCGCTGACCGACAGCGCGCTCATCGAGCTGACGGAGAAACCGAAGCACCCGCTGCCCGAGATCAAGTTCGGCGACTCGAGCCAGATGCAGCCCGGAGACTGGGTCATGGCCATCGGCAACCCGTTCAACCTCGCGCATACGGTGAGCGTTGGCGTCATCAGCGCGCTCGAGCGTCCGTTCCCGACGACGGAAGGCCGGAGCACGCAGGTGCTGCAGACCGACGCGGCGATCAACCCTGGTAACTCTGGCGGGCCGCTGCTCAACATCCGTGGCGAGGTCATCGGGATCAATTCGGCGATTTACACCGACTCGCAGCAGGCGGGCAACATCGGCATTGGCTTCGCGATTCCGATCAACACCGTGCGCGAGCTGCTGCCGCAGCTCCGCCTCGGAAAGATCACGCGCGGCATGATTGGCGTCTCGATCGGTACCATCCCGCAGAACGCGGTTGCGGCGCTCGGCCTCAAGAACCGGGAAGGCGCACTCGTCTCGATGGTCATTCCTGGAGGGCCGTCGGCAAAAGCGGGCATCGAGCCGGGCGACGTGATCATCCAGTTCAACGGGAAGGCGGTGAAGGATCGCGACGCGCTCGTCTCGATGGTCATCTCGACGCCACCGAATACGATGGTGCCGGTGAGGGTCCTCCGCGACAAGGAGGAGAAGACGCTGACCGTGAGGATCGGTGAGCTCGATCTGCAGGCCGAACAGGCGGCGCGCAACGCCGGCGGCGGCAACGACACCCAGCCGCAGCAGGAAGCGAGCAGCGGCTTCGGCATGTCGCTGAGCAACATCACTCCTGACGTGGCGCGGCGGCTGCGGCTGGGCGACAACGCCAGGGGTGCGGTGGTCGTTGACGTCGAGCAAGGCAGCTCGGCGGCGCGCGCGGGCATGATGGCCGGCGACGTCATCACCCGCGTCGGGCGGGCGCCGATCGGCAACGTGGCGGATGCGAGCCGCGAGCTCGGCCGGATTCCGTCGGGTGGCACGGCTATTCTTCGCGTGCTGCGCAACGGGCAGGACACCGCGGTCGTGGTCACCAAGGAGTAACCCAGCAGGGCTCGGGGCTCAAGGCTCAGGGCTCAAGGGGCTTAAGGCTTCGGGCGTCAGGGTTGAGGACTCGGGTTTTTTTGCCTGAGCCTTGAGCCTTGAGCCCGGAGCCTTTTCTTTTGTGATACAACCGAGCCTCTCTGCCGTTCGATGAACTCACGGCATCCTGAGCGCGCCTGAGAATCCGTGGCGCGTCGAAGGCTGGAGGCCGACGTGACGCTGATGATCGAGCGTGAAGTCAAACTCCGGTTCGCCAGCCCAAACGACGCGCGTGCCGCCATCCTGGCGGCGGGCGCGACTCCGCTTCGCAGCCGTCGCCTTCAGGAAGACGCCCTGCTCGACACGGAAGACGAATCGTTGCGGCGGCGGCGCTGCGTCCTGCGCATTCGCACCGAGTCAGGCAAGAGCCTCCTGACGTTCAAGGGGCCGGTGCTTCCCGGATCGATGAAGATCCGCGACGAGTACGAGACTGTCATCGGCGACGGTGAGGTGGTCCAGCGTGTGCTCGAGGAGCTGGGGCTGCACGTCTGGTTTCGCTACGAGAAGTATCGGGAGGAATACGCGGCGGAAGACGTGACGATCGCCATCGATGAAACGCCGATCGGCACGTTCGTGGAAATCGAAGGCGGCGAGGAAGGCATCCGCGCGATGACGATCGCGCTCGGCCGCGCGCCTTCTGATTTCGTCCTCGACTCGTACCGCGGGCTCTTCATCAAACTTCGCGAGGAGTACGGCCTGACAGGAAGCAACATGGTGTTCAGCGGCGAATGATCCCGGCGCTGGTGCTGACCGCGGGTCTTGCCACCCGCCTCCGTCCCCTCTCCCTCGTCCGTGCCAAGGCGGCGCTTCCCGTCGCAGGCGATCCGCTCGTCCGGCGCATCCTGCGCTGGCTCGCGAGCGCCGGCGTCACCGACGCCGTGCTGAACCTCCACCATCTTCCACAGACGATCACGCGCGTGATCGGCGACGGCGCCCGGGACGGCGTGCGCGTCCGCTACTCGTGGGAAATGCCGGTGCTCGGATCCGCGGGCGGCCCGCGCCGGGCGCTTCCGCTTCTGAACACCTCCCCGTTCCTGATCGTCAACGGCGACACGCTGACGAACGTCGACATCGCCGCCGCGGTGGCGCACCACGAAGGGTCCGGCGCGCTCGTGACGATGGTGGTGGTGCCGAACGTCGAGCCGGCGAAGTACGGCGGCGTGGTCGTGGAACCGGATGGAACGGTGAGTGGCTTCAGGGCGACCCTGAGCACGGTCGAGGGGTCGAAGGTCCACGCCGCCGAGCCGTCCTATCACTTCATCGGCGTGCAGGTCGCCGACGCGCGGGCGTTTGCGTCGCTCCCCGACAACGTGCCGTCGGAATCGGTCGCCGAGCGCTACCCGTCGCTCATCGCGAAGCGGCGCGGCGCCGTGCAGGCATTCGTCACGTCGGCGGAGTTCTTCGACATCGGTACGCCCGCCGACTACCTCAGCACGTCGCTGCTTCTCGGGAGTCGGGATTCGGGATTCGGGATTCGAATGGCGAATTCCGAATCCCGAATCCCCAATCCCGAATCCCGAATCCCGAGTCCCGAATCCCCAATCCCGAATCCCCAATCCCCGCTCCTGCTTGGCGCGCGGACGCGCATCGCCGACGACGCGCGCGTCGAGGACTGCGTTGTGTGGGACGATGTGGACGTGGAGGGGGGCGTGACGCTTCGTCGATGCGTGGTGACCGACGGTGTGCGCGTGCCTGCCGGATCGTCGTGGGAGAACGCGACGATCCGCGTCGCGAGCGGTGATCTGGCAGCCGGCGAGCGCCTCGTCAACGGGCTCGCTGTCGGTGCCCTGTCGAGATGAATCGGCGGACTGCGGACGACAACGACGGGCGGGGGCGCATCGACGCGTTCCTCGCGTCGACGGGTCTCGACGCGCTCCGAGCGAAAGTCGTCCCGCTGACGGGCGACGCGTCCGACCGCCGCTATGTCCGGGTGCTGATTCGCGACGAGCCCTCGCAGGTCCTCGCGGTGTACCCGGGACCGATTGACTTCGCGGCGATGCCGTTCGTCAACATCGCGCGGCTGCTCGGCGTGATGCCGGTGCCGGTACCGCAGATCCTGGGCTACTCGGATCGCCACGGCATCATCGCGCTGCAGGATCTCGGCGACATGACGCTGCAGGCGCATCTCGGCGCGGCTTCACCCGCCGAGCACGCGGCGCTCTATCGCCAGGCCGTCAGCTTCATCGACACGCTGCAGCGGCGCGGCGCCGAGCTGGCCTCGCCCGACTACGTTCCCTACGGCATCGCGTTCGACGCCGACAAGCTGACGTGGGAGCTTCAGTTCTTCGCGAAGCATTTCCTCGAGGCCTACCGCGGCGCGGCGATCGGCTCCGCGTCGCGCGACGCGCTGGCCGATGAGTTCGCGGCCATCGCCGCCGAGCTCGCGTCGGAGCCGCGCGTGCTCTGCCACCGCGACTATCACAGCCGCAACCTGATGCTCCATGAAGGGAGCCTCTACATCATCGACTTCCAGGACGCGCGCATGGGGCCGGACACTTACGACCTCGTGTCGCTGCTGCGCGATTCGTATGTCGACTTCACCGAGGCGCAGGTGGACGAGCTGGTCGCGTTTTTCCTCGCGCTGCGTGGCGGACGGACGGGAGACACGGCCTCGGCAACGGATCAGCAGGAGTTCCGCCGCCGCTTCGACCTGATGGCGCTGCAGCGCAACCTGAAGGCGCTCGGCACGTTCGGTTTCCAGACGACGTCGCGGCAGAACCCCGTGTACATCCAATACATCCCAAGGACGCTGAATTCGGCGCGCGCCAACGTACTGCGCTATCCCCGCTTCGCGCGGCTGCGCGAGCTGCTCGCCGAGCATCTCGACGAGCTGAAATGAGCCGGGTCCGCTGCGCGGAACCCGGCCCACGTACGAATGAGTAGGGCGGGTCCCGCGAAGCGGACCCGCCGGCCTGTTAGAATCATGGTTTGTCCGACCCCCGCTTTGGCGTCTCCACGCACCTGTTCCACCAGTCACGGCTGACACGCGAGCAGCTTGCTGACGTTGCGGGCCATGGGTTCGACGCGGTTGAGCTGTTCGCCACGCGTTCGCACTTCGATTACCGCGACCCTCGCGCGGCGGATGAGCTCGCGGAATGGCTGTCGGACCTGCGGCTCGAGCTTCATTCGGTCCACGCCCCGATCGTCGACGCGATCCGCGGCGGCACGTGGGTCGGATCCTTTTCCACCGCGTCCGGCGATGAGGCACGCCGGAAAGCGGCGGTCGCCGAGGCGCAGGCGGCGCTCGCAGTGGCCGCGGCGACTCCATTCAAGTACCTCGTGCTGCATCTCGGCATCCCGACCGGGCAGACGACCCCTCCGGGCGACAATCAGCCGGACGCGGCGCGCCGCAGCGTCGAGGACATCGTGACGCTGGCGGGCGCGGTGCACGTGCGGGTCGCGGTGGAAATCATGCCGAACGCCCTGTCGAGCGCGTCGGCGCTCGTGCGGTTGATCGAGGATCAGCTCGAAGGGGTCGACGTGGGCATCTGCCTCGACTATGGCCACGCGCACCTGATGGGCGACCTCGGCGAGGCGATCGAAGCCATCTCCGGTCATCTCTGGACGACGCACGTCCATGACAATGACGGGAGGCGGGACGATCATCGCGTGCCGTTTGCCGGAACGATCGACTGGGAAGCCGCGATCATGGGGACGCAGAAGATCGGCTACGACGGCATGCTGATGTTCGAGGTGGCCGACTCGGGCGATCCGATCGACGTGTTGAAGCGCACCGCGAAGGCGCGCGAGCGGCTGGAGGAAATGTTTGTTACGGCGTTTTAGGCGGGTCCGCTTCGCGCGACCCGCCCCACGTACGAGCGTACGCAGGCCGGGTTCCGCCGAAGGCGGACCCGGCGAAATGAGATGCGCGTTTACATAGCAGACATCGCGGAGTACGACGGCCAGGACGTGACGATCCACGGCTGGCTGCACAACCGGCGCTCGAGTGGGAAGCTGCATTTCCTGATCGTGCGCGACGGCACGGGATTCATCCAGGCGGTCATGTCGAAGGCCGCCGTGGGCGACGAGATCTTCACGCGTGCGGACCACCTCGGCCAGGAGACGTCGCTCTCGGTCACGGGCACCGTGCGCGCCGACACGCGCGCGAAGGGCGGCTACGAGATCGACGCGACCAGCTTCGAGGTGCACGGCGAGTCGCACGACTACCCGATCACGCCGAAGGAACATGGCGTCGACTACCTCCTCGACCGGCGCCATCTCTGGATCCGGACCGAGCGGCAGACGGCCATCCTCCGCGTCCGTCACGAGGTGATCTCCGCGGTCCGCGATTTCTTCAACAACCGCGGATTCATCCTCTGCGACACGCCGATCTTCACGCCGGCCGCGTGCGAGGGAACCACGACGCTCTTCCCCGTCCAGTATTTCGAGGACACCACGGCGTACCTGACGCAGAGCGGCCAGCTGTACAACGAAGCCAACGCGATGGCGCTCGGCAAGGTGTACTGCTTCGGCCCGACCTTCCGCGCCGAGAAGTCGAAGACGCGCCGGCACCTCACCGAGTTCTGGATGGTCGAGCCCGAGGTGGCGTACGCCGGCCTGAATGACATCATCGAGCTCGCCGAAGGGCTGATCACCAGCGTGGTCGCGCGCGTGCTCGACAAGCGGAAGGCGGAGCTGCAGCTGCTCGAGCGCGACACCGCGATGCTCGAGCGCGTGACGGCCCCGTTTCCGAGGCTCACCTACGACGAGGCTACGAAGATGCTCCGCGACAAGGGGCAGCCGTTCGAGCACGGCACCGACCTCGGCGGCACAGACGAGACGGTGTTGTCCGAGCAGTTCGACCGGCCGTTCTGCGTGACGCACTATCCGGGCAGCGTGAAAGCGTTCTACATGAAGCCGGATCCACAGCAGCCCGACAAGGCGCTCTGCGTGGACGTGCTCGCGCCCGAGGGGTACGGCGAGATCATCGGCGGCGGCCAGCGCCTCGACGATCTCGATCTGCTGCTGAAGCGCATCAAGGAGCACGACCTGCCGCAGGACGCGTTCGAGTGGTATCTCGACCTGCGGCGCTACGGCACCGTGCCGCACGGCGGCTTCGGGATGGGCATCGAGCGCTGCGTGTCGTGGATCTGCAAGCTCGAACACGTGCGCGAGACCATTCCGTACCCGCGTATGCTGTACCGGCTGTATCCTTAGTCGGTTTGTGGTTGGTGGTTAGTGGTTGGTGGCAAATGCCTTCACCACGAACCGCCAACCACCAACCACCAACCGTATGAAGATAGGAATGATTTCGCTCGGCTGCCCGAAGAACCTCGTCGACTCCGAGGTGATGCTCGGGCTCGTGCAGCAGGCCGGCCACCAGCTGACGCGCCACGCGGCCGACGCCGATGTCCTCATCGTCAACACCTGCGCGTTCATCGACAAAGCCAAGCAGGAGTCAATCGATACGATCCTGGAGATGGCCGAGCTGAAGAAGAACGGCAGGTGCCAGCGCCTCGTGGTCACCGGCTGCATGGCGGAGCGCTATCGCGACGAGCTGCGCGCGAAGATCCCGGAGATCGATGCCGTGCTTGGGACCGGCGAGGTCCCGCACATTGTCAACGCACTCGGGATTCGGGATTCGGGATTGGGGATTCGGGACTCGGGGTTCGGGACTCGAACGATTCAACTGCTCCGCGCGAACGGGGAACCATTGAACGCCCAATCCCCAATCCCTAATCCCCAATCCCTACCGACATACATCTACGACGCAGAGACTCCTCGCCTCCTCGCCACGCCACGTCACTATGCGTACGTGAAGATCGCCGAAGGCTGCGACTACAACTGCGCCTTCTGCATCATTCCCACGCTGCGCGGTCACTACCGCAGCCGCCCGGCGGAATCGATCGTGCGCGAGGCGCGCTCGCTCGCGGGGCGCGGCGTCAAGGAACTGCTTCTCATCTCGCAGGACACGAGCTTCTATGGCGTCGATCGCGGTGAGCGCGGCGCGCTCGCCCGCCTGCTGCGCGAGTTGAACGGCATCGACGGCCTCGAATGGATCCGGATGCTCTATCTCTACCCGACCACGATCGGCGACGACGTGCTCGACGCGATGGCGGAGAGCGACAAGGTCTGCACGTACATCGACCTTCCGCTGCAGCACGCGTCCGATGCCGTGCTGAAGCGCATGAAACGTCCCGGCACGCGTGCGGGCTACGAGCGGCTGCTCGGCCGGATCCGGACGCGCGTTCCGGGCGTCACGCTCAGAACAACCTTCATCGTCGGCTTCCCAGGCGAGACCGGCGAGGATTTCGGAGCGCTGCAGGACTTCGTGAGCACGGTCGGTTTCGATCACGTCGGCGTGTTCACCTATTCCCACGAAGAAGGCACCTCCGCCCACGGGCTGGCCGACGATGTGCCGGCGAAGGTGAAGCGGCAGCGGCAGTCGCGATTGATGAGCCTACAGAAGCGGATCGCGTCGCGAGCCCAGCAGGCGCGTGTCGGCCGGCAGGTCCGGCTGCTCGTGGACGGGCCGTCATCGGAGCACGACCTGGTGCTGCGCGCGAGGCTCGAGGGGCAGGCGCCGGACATCGATTCGATCGTCTACCTCACCGACTGCGACCCCTCTGAATACAGCGCGGGACAGTTCATTCAGGCCGAGATCGTGGGCAGCCGCGAGTACGATCTGCTGGCACGCCCGTTGTCGGCGTGATATTCTTAACGGTCGCTACAAGGAGGAAGTCTCCAAGTGGGCTCGTGCCCACTTTTTTTGTTTGTGGGCCGGCTGAAGCCGGCCCCTACGTACGTGGGGGCCGCCTTTAGGCGGCCCGACGATGAATGCAGCCGCTGGAGCAGATCCGCGCGATTGCCGATCGAGTGGCACAATCGCGCGGCCTCGAAGTGTGGGACATCGTGAGCCGCCGTGAAACGGGCGGCCAGGTGATTCGCGTCTTCATCGACCGGCCGGGACCCGCGGCCACACCAGAGGAGAGCGTCAGCATCGAGGACTGCGTGGAGGTGAGCCGCGAGATGGGAACGATCCTCGACGTCGAGGACCCGCTGCCGTTCACCTACACGCTGGAGGTTTCGTCCCCGGGGCTCGACCGGCCGCTGCGCGGCGCGGAGGATTACCGCCGGTTCGCCGGCCGCCTTGCCAAGATCGTCCTCAGCGAGGCGGTGGACAACCAGAAGGCGTTCGAAGGACGGCTGCGCGGCGTGGAACACGGCGGCGCGGAAGACGTGGGCGCAAGAGAGGGGGGCGCAAGAGAGACTGTCGTGCTGCTGGAAGGCCCCAAAGGACGAACGCACCGGCTGCCGGTGCGCTTCATCACGCGCGGCCGGTTAGAGGTCGAATTTTGACGCAGGCCGACCTGAAGGTCGGCCTCTACAACCTGTCGACGTAGAGGCGGACCTGTGGGTCCGCCTGGAGGCTATGGGAACGACAACAATGCAAAACCCGCTGATGCAGACGATCGAGGCGCTGGCCAAGGAAAAAGGCATCGAGGCCGAGACGATCATCACTGCCATCGAGGATGCCGTCCTCACGGCATCGCGCAAGTACTACAAGACGAACGAGAACCTGAAGACCCGGTTCAACCACGAGACGGGCCAGGTCGATCTCTTCGCCATCAAGCACATCGTGGCGGAGGTCGAGGATCCCGCCACGCAGATCTCGCTCACGGAAGCGCAGGAGCTCTACGGCGAGGAAGCCGAAGTCGACATGGAGATCGAGTTCCCGAAGCGCACCGACGTGCTCGGGCGCATCGCCGCGCAGACCGCCAAGCAGGTGATCTTCCAGAAGGTGCGGGAAGCGGAGCGTGAGAACATCTTCGGCGAGTACAACCAGCGCGTCGGCGAGGTGATCAGCACGACCGTGAAGCGCTTCGAGAGCGGGGATCTCATCGTCGAGATCGGGCGCGTCGAGGCGGTGCTGCCGCGCAAGGAGCAGTCGCGCGCCGAAAGCTACAGCCCGGGCGAGCGCATCCGCGCCGTCATCAAGGGCGTGAACCGCAGCGCGAAGGGACCGCAGATTGTCCTCTCGCGCACCGATCCCGCGCTCCTCATCAAGCTGTTCGAGCAGGAGGTGCCGGAAATTTATGACGGCACCGTCATGATCCGCGGCGCGGTGCGCGAGGCGGGCGATCGCGCCAAAGTGGCCGTCTACTCGCGCGAGCGCGACGTCGACCCGGTCGGCGCCTGCGTCGGCATGAAGGGGACCCGCGTGCAGGCGATCATCCGCGAGCTGCGCGGCGAGAAGATCGACATCGTCGAATGGTCGGACGATCCGATTCTCTTCGTGACCAACGCGCTCAGCCCGGCGAAGGTGCAGCGCGTCTCGATCGTCGACGACAAGGACCGCGTGATGGAGGTCGTCGTCGAGGACAAGCAGCTGTCGCTCGCCATCGGCAAGAAGGGGCAGAACGTCCGGCTGGCCGCGAAGCTGACCGGGTGGCGCATCGACATCAAGAGCGAGGAAGAAAAGCGCCACGAGGTCGAGGCGCAGTTCGGCGCGCTCGAGGCCGGCGAGGGAGACGCGGCCGCGCAGATGGACGCGCTGTTCCCGGACGCGGCCGAGACCACGGCGGAAGGCCCGACGGAGGGGACCGACGTGTCCGCCGACTTGTCCGCCGTAGCGGGCGAGCAAAGCGAAGAGGGCGAGCCCGCGAAG
>JAHFUO010000049.1 GCA_023265015.1 Acidobacteriota bacterium
CGCGGAATTCCTGCCGCCTGCCGCTAGGCGCCGGCGGGCGTCGGCGCCGGCTCCCGGCGCTGCGGGCGGACCGCGCGGGCGAGGCGGGCGGCGGCGTCGGCCTGCGCGACTTCCTCGGCCCGCGCGGCGTCTTCCTCGGCGATCCGCGACTCGCGCATCCCGCGGCCGCTCGTCACCGCTTCCCCGATCTTCGAGGCGAACAGGCGTATCGCGCGGAGCGCATCGTCGTTGCCCGGGATCACGTAGTCGACTTCGTCCGGATCGCAGTTGGTGTCGACCACGCCGATGACCGGGATCTTCAGCTTGCGCGCCTCGTCCACGGCGATCTTTTCCTTGCGCGTGTCGACCACGAAAATCGCGTCGGGCAGCCGCGACATCATGCGGATCCCCTCGAGGTTCTTCAGCAGCTTGCGCTTCTCTTTCTCGTTCCGGGCGATTTCCTTCTTGGAGAGCGTGTCGTAGCGCCCGTCGGTGACCATTGCTTCGAGATCGCGAAGCCGGCCGAGGCTGCGCTGGATTGTGGTGAAGTTGGTGAGCAGGCCGCCGAGCCACCGCTGGTTGACGAAATACATGCCGCAGCGCTGGGCTTCTTCCGCCATCACGTCCTGCGCCTGGCGCTTGGTGCCGACGAAGAGCACGGTCTTGCCGTCCGACGCAAGGCTGGTCACGAACTCTTCGGCCTCGCGGAATCGCTTCACCGTCTTGTTCAAATCGATGATGTAGATGCCGTTCCGTTCCCCGAAGATGTATTCCTTCATCTTCGGATTCCAGCGCTTCGTCTGGTGACCGAAGTGCACGCCGGCCTCCAGCAGATCCTTCATCGCAATCCCGGGCAAGCTCCCTCCCTCTCCTCTGACGCTCCGGCGGACCTGAAGGTCCACCTCGACGGCTATCGTTTGCTGAACTGGAAGCGCTTGCGCGCGCCAGCCAATCCGTACTTCTTGCGTTCCTTGACGCGCGAGTCCGACGTCAGCAGCCCGTCCTTCTTCAGCTGCTTGCGGAGCTCCGCGTTGAACTCCACCAGCGCGCGCGCGATGCCGAGGCGAATCGCGCCGGCCTGCCCGTGCTCGCCCCCGCCGCCCACGGTCGCGAGAATGTCGAACTTCTCGCCGGTCTCCGTGAGGAGGAGCGGGCGGCGGACAGCCGTCCGCAGCGCGTCGGTGGTGAAGTACTTATCGAACTCTCGGTGGTTGACGGTGATGGCGCCCGTGCCAGGGCGAAGGAAGACGCGGGCGGTGGACGTCTTGCGGCGACCCGTTGCGTAGTATTCGATGCCTGGCACGCTAGGCGACCTCGATGTGTCTGGGTTGCTGGGCGGCGTGGGGATGATCGGCGCCCGCATAGACCTTCAGTTTTCGGTACATCGCGTCACCCATCTTGGTCTTCGGCAGCATGCCGCGGACCGCTTCCTCCACGAGACGAATCGGCTGGCGCTTGCGGACCACGGCGGCGCGCTCCTCGCGGAGGCCGCCTTCAAATCCACTGTGGTGCCGGTAGATCTTCTGATCTTCCTTCCGGCCGGTCAGCTTGACCGACGCGGCATTGACGATGACGACGTGATCGCCCGTATCGATGAACGGGGTATAAATCACCTTGTGCTTGCCCTGGAGCAGCCGGGCGGCCAGCGTCGACACGCGACCGAGTACCTGGTCCTTGGCATCGATGACATGCCACCGGCTATCCGCGCGCTTCGCGCTTGCAACGAACGTACGCATGGAAAGGGAATCCTTCGCGGGCCCGGCCTGACACGGAGCCCTGCTCCTGGCCCGCACTCCCGTCAGGCTGAGACGTGACCGGCAACCGCAAACCCCAATGATACGGACGGTTCCCGTGAGTGTCAAGTTTCTTGCCATCCTGCGGCGGTCTCAGGCCTCGACGGCCCATCTGGTGATGGTCCGACGGAAACGACCGATAACCAGACACGACAGCAGTTTTCGGGACACCCCCTGTTACGGATGTGTGAAGTGCTTGCACATCTGTAACGCGCGGGACCCCGGGGGCGCAACGTGAGTGGCGCGGGCACACGGAAATTCGGATGGCACATCCGTTGCCGATATTGACCGCGCGAAGAGGACCAATGCCGCTGTTCAGAAAAGCCAAAACGGTCGTCGGTCTCGACATCGGGTCGAGCGCGGTCAAGGCGGTGGAGCTGAAGCCGTCGGGCAAGGGCTACCGCGTGATCGCCTTCGCCAGCGAGCCGGTGCCGCCTGACGCCATCGTCGACGGCGCCATTATCGACGCCGGCTCGGTAGCCGACGCGATCCGTCGCGTGTTCGACGGCAACAAGGCGTTCAAGGCGAAAGACGTGTGCGCGTCGCTGTCGGGCAACGCCGTGATCGTCAAGAAGATCACGCTACCCGTGATGACGGAGAAGGAGCTGTCTGAATCGATCTACTGGGAGGCCGAGCAGTACATCCCGTTCGACATCCAGGACGTCAACCTCGATTACCAGATCCTCGATCCGGGCACCGGCACCGAGTCGCGCGGCAGCATGGATGTGCTGCTCGTGGCGGCGAAGAAGGAAAAGATCGCCGACTACACGAGCGTGATCTCGCAGTCGGGCCGCACGCCGGTCATCCTCGACGTGGACGCGTTCGCGCTGCAGAACGCCTTCGAGGTCAACTACGGCCTCGATGCCGCGCGCGTCGTCGTGCTGCTGAACGCCGGCGCGAGTGCGATCAACATCAACATCCTGCAGGGCGACCAATCGGTCTTCACGCGCGACATCTCGATTGGCGGCAACGCCTATACCGAGGCGGTGCAGAAGGAGCTCGACCTGCCGTTCGAGTCGGCCGAGCAGCTGAAGAAGGGCATCCCGGTCGATGGCGCGACCTTCGAGGAAGCGCAGCCGGTGCTGCACGCCGTGACGGAGAACGTCCTCCTCGAGATCCAGAAGACGTTCGATTTCTTCAAGGCCACGGCGTCGTCCGACCAGATCGATCGCATCATGCTGAGCGGCGGCGCGTCGCGCGTCGACGGCTTCCGCGAGATGGTGCAGGAGCGGTTCAACGCGCCGGTCGAGGATTTCGATCCCTTCCGCGCGGTGGCCTGGGATCAGAAGAAGCTGGGCGGTGAGGCAAGGGAGCTGGCCGCGACGGCTGCCGTGGCCGTCGGGCTGGCGCTCCGGAAGGTGGGCGACCGATGATTCGCATCAACCTCGTCGGCGTCGAACGCCAGACGAAGAAGCGCGCGATCGCGTTCGACATCGGCCAGCGGATCACGCTCATCTGCAGTCTTGTCGTCGTGCTGGCCCTGGCCGGCCTTGGCTACTGGTACTACTCGCTCAACCAGCAGTCCCAGCAGGTCGACGATGACATCCTGCACGCGCAGCAGGAACAGGCGCGCCTGCAGTCCATCATCCGCGAGGTCGCGCAGTTCGATGCGCAGCGCGCGCAGCTGCAGCAGCGCGTGGCGCTCATCGAGCAGCTTCGCAGCGGCCAGAGCGTTCCCGTGCAGCTCCTCGACCAGGTGAGCCGCGCGATTCCCGACATGCTGTGGCTGACCGACCTCGAACAGAAGGGGAACGACCTCACGATCCAGGGACAGAGCACGACGCTCATCTCGCTGTCCGACTTCGTCGGCAACCTTGGCGCGAGCACGATGCTGCAGAAGCCGATCGAGATCGTCAACAGCCAGGTGGAGACCGTGACCGCCACAGGCCAGGCGCGCGGCGCCGGCATCGACTTGATCAAGTTCACGGTGAAGGCGCAGATCGTGCCATCGGCGAAGGCGCCGCCGCCGCCGGCGGCGGGCGCGCGTGCCGGCGGACCTGCGCCACCCGCGGGAGGAGCGCGTTAAAGCGGCCGTGCGGCCGCCCGATACGCAGAAATGGCCATGAACCTCCGTCTCAGCAAAATGCCGTGGTACGGCCAGCTTGGCGCGTTCGCCATGCTCGCGCTGACGTTTGCCGGCGTTTTCTGGAACTGGTACGCGCAGCCCAAGCAGGAGAGCATCGATCAGCGGCGGGCGCAGCTGGCAACGATCCTCGCCGACATCGACCGCGGCCTGACGACCGCCCGCCGGCTGCCCGAGTTCCGCCGCCAGGTCGCCGATCTCGAGGCGCAGCTCGATCGACTGCGCCCGGTTCTGCCGGACGAGAAAGACGTGGGAGACCTGCTGCGCCGCATCCAGGGGATGGCGACGCAGTCGAACCTGACCATCCTGGGGTTTACGCCGCAGGCGGTCGCGACCAAGCAGATGTACGCCGAGTGGCCGATCGGGCTGCAGCTCAATGGCACGTACCACAACCTCGGAAGCTTCCTCGAGCGCGTCAGCAGGTTTCCGCGCATCATCAACGTCACCGCGATTCACATCAAGGCAAAAGACAACCAGACGACGAGCGACACCGTCAGCGCCGATTGCACGGCGACGACGTTCGTGCTGATCGAGCCGAAGAAACCGGCTGGTCCTGCGGCCGCCCTCGGCGCGCCACCGGTGCCGCCGAAGACGGAGTAGCGATGGAGATCACCCCACGCCTCCTGTCGCTCGCTGTTGCGCTCGTGTTCGTGTTCGCGAGTCCGTACGCGGCGTATACGCAATCAGCGGCGCCGCCGAAGCCGCCTTCGCCTTCGGCGCCCAAGGCCGCTGTGCCTGTCGCTCTGAAACCGGCACAGGCACCGGCGCCCAAGGCCGCTGCGCCTGTCGCTCTGAAACCGGCACAGGCACCGGCGCCCAAGGCCGCTGCGCCTGCCGCTCCGAAGCCGGCGCCGGCGCCGGCACCAGCGCCTGCGGCGGTTGCGGCGGGGCCGCAGCTCGAGCCACAGGGATACGCGTACGACCCGGAAGGGCGGCGCGATCCGTTTGTCAGCCTGTTGCGCCGTGGCGCGGATACGCAGAAGCCGACCCTTGGCGCGCGACCCCAGGGCCTCGCGGGGCTCGAGACGAGCGAGGTGACGCTCAAAGGCATCGTGACCAGCCTGGGCAGCTTCGTCGGGATCATGCAGGGCGCCGACAACAAGACCTACATCGTCAGGGCGGGCGACAAGCTGTTCGACGGCGCGATCCGGGCAATAACGCAGACCGACATGGTGATCACGCAGCAAGTGAACGATCCCCTCTCGCTCGAGAAACAACGCGAGGTGCGGAAGGTGCTCCGACAGACCGAAGAGGCCAAGTAATGGAGTGTCGACCCCGAAACGTAGTTCTGTGGATGCTCTGCGCCGTGCTGGCGATCGGCGTCATGGCGCCGGTGCGCGCCAGCAGCACGGGCACCGAGCTCGCGTTGCTGAAGCGAATCGCCTCGCGCGTGGACGATCGCGCGGGCGTGATTTCGATTGAAGCATCCGAGCCGGTGCCGTACGTCGCATCGCAGCCGGACCCGAAGACCTTCATTATCGAGATGCGCGACGTGATCGCGGTCGGCTTCGCAGACAACTTCAAGGTCGATCCACGCGTGCCGATCGCCGACGTGCGCGTCGCGAATACGCGCGCCTTCGACGGTGCTACCGTCGCGCGCGTCAGCATGCTCCTGGCGCAACCCATCCGGCCGCGCGTCCGCAGCTCGCGAAACGTGATCTACGTCGAAGCGGACCGGCTCGATCGAGCCGTGGCGGGCGTCATCAGCACCGCGGGGCCGGCCACCGTCATCCGCGATCTCCAGGTGACGCGCCGCGACGCCGGGACCGCGGTGATGCTGCAGGGCACAGGGCGTCTCGTGGCGACCAATGTCGAGGAGTCGAAGGACGAGCCCGCGCGCCTCTATATCGATCTTCCGAACGTGACGTCGGCGCTCCCGGGCCTCACGCCCGTCGGGCAGGGCGCCGTCCGGAGCGTCCGCATCGGGCTCAACGCGAAGAGCCCGCTCGTGACGCGCGTGGCCGTGGAGCTGTCACGTCGCTCCGCGTATCATCTCGAGCCGTCGCCGGACGGCCAGGCGCTCACCGTGCTGTTCGACGATCCGCCTACGCTGCGGTCGCCTTCGCTGGTTGCAGCGACGGCGGACAAGCGGCTGCCGCAGCTGGTTGCCGTGATGGCCCAGGCGCAGGCGCCTCCGCCCGTGATTGTGCCGCCGCAGGCCCAGGCCCCCGCGCCCCCGGCGCCGCCGGCCGTGCCGCCGACGGGCGCGCCGGTGACGCAGGCGCCAGGGCAGGTTGTGCCCGTTGGTGGACAGCCCGGGCCCCGCTACACCGGAAATGCCGTCAGCCTTGATTTCCAGGGTGCCGATCTTCGCGCCGTCCTTCGCACCTTCGCCGAGATCAGCGGGCTGAACATCGTCATCGACCCGACGATCCAGGGAACAGTGGACGTCGCGCTGCGCGACGTGCCGTGGGACCAGGCGCTCGACATCATCCTGCGCGCCAACAAGCTCGGATACGTCGTGGACGGCACGATCGTGCGCGTCGCGCCGCTGGCCGTGCTGGCCGACGAAGAGACGCAGCGCCGCAAGCTGTCTGAGGAACAGGCGCTCTCCGGCGAGCTTCGGGTGCTGACGCGGGCGCTCAGCTACGCGAAGGCGGAGGACATGCGGCCGTTGTTGACGGCGACCGTGCTGTCGCAGCGCGGATCGATCCAGACCGACTTGCGCACCAACACGCTGATCATCAACGACCTCCCCGATCGGCTGCAGCGCGCGTCGGACCTCATCACGACGCTGGACACCGCGCAGCCGCAGGTCGAGATCGAAGCGCGCATCGTGCAGACCACGCGCCAGTTCGCGCGGGCGCTCGGCGTCCAGTGGGGTGCCACCGGCCGCGCCAGCAACACCATCGGCAATACGACCGGGCTGGCGTTTCCGAACCAGGGAAGCCTCACCGGCCGCACGGGCTCGGTCCAGGGACCACCGGCGCCGGACCAGGGGTTCGATGCCGCCGCGACGGCCGTCAACCTCGGCGTGAACGGCGCGAGCACCGCCATGGGCCTCGCGCTCGGCTCGATCAACGGCGCGCTCAACCTCGACATCGCGCTCTCGGCGCTCGAAAAGCAGGGCCAGGGGCGCATTCTCTCCACCCCGCGCGTGACCACGCAGAACAACGTGGAAGCGGAGATGACGCAGGGCGTGCAGATTCCAATTCAAACCGTCGCGAACAACACGGTCACCGTGACCTTCAAGGACGCGGCGTTGACGTTGAAGGTGACGCCGCAGATCACGGCGGCGAACACGGTGATCATGCGCATCGCGCTGGAAAACGCGGCGCCGGACTTCAGCAAGGCCATCAAGGACATCCCGCCGATCGACACGCAGCGCGCGATTACCCAGGTGCTGGTCAGCAATGGCGACACGACGGTGATCGGCGGCATCTACGTGAGCACCGAGCAGAGCAGCCAGGACCGCACGCCGGGGCTGTACCGGATTCCGCTGCTCGGCTGGCTGTTCAAGCGCGACAGCGTCACCGACGACAGCCGGGAGCTGATCATCTTCATCACACCGCGGATTCTCACGCTGTAGGAGTGCGACTGTGACTACGAAGTCAATCACATTCACGTTGCTGACGTCGCTGTCGATGATGACGGCGGGGTGCGGCGTGGCGCAGCAGGGCGCCTCGCCGGTCGTCGTCAGAATCACGAAGCTCGAGGCCGCGTCCGGCGCGAGGCCCGATACATTCGGCGGGACGCTGAACTCGGACGTCATCACGATCGTGAAGAGAGACAACGTGAACGTCTCGACGATCTTCGACGACTTTGCGCGCGTCGAGATGGCGCTCGCGCTGAAAGACGCGGGCGCGCCGGGCGTGACGAACGCGCCCAGCCCGACCAACACCGTGACGTTCACGCACTTCCGGGTCGTGTACCGGCGGACGGACGGCCACAACATCGAAGGGGTTGACGTGCCCTATGGGTTCGACTCCGGCGTGACATTCTCGGTGCCCGTCGACGGAACCGTGACGGCGTCATTCGAGCTCGTTCGACACGCCGCGAAAGAGGATGCGCCGCTCAAGGCGCTCCAGTTTTCGGGGCAGATCATCTACACGATTGCGGACGTGACGTTCTACGGAAGGGACCAGACGAACCACGGCATCGCCGTGACCGGGTCGATCGGCGTCGCGTTCGGAAACTTCGGCGATCCCACAGCCTAGGGCCATGAAGATCATGCATAGGATGAATCATCTCAGTCGCCTTGCGGCGCGCGTCGCGATCGCCATCGCAGCGATCGCCGCTGCCGCCTGCACGGTCGAAAACAAGGCGCTCCCGGCCCTGTCAGGTCCCTCCGGCCTGGGGATGCAGGTCGTGATGACGGCCACGCCGGACCGGTTGCCGCGCGACGGCAGCTCGCAGTCGGTCGTCATCCTGGAAGTGCGGGACGCGAGAGGCAAGGGCATGAGCGGGCAGCGCGTCACGCTCGGCCTCACGCCGGGCGCCGTGCTGACGCAGGCCGAAGTGGTCACCGGGCCGGACGGTCGAGCGTCGTTCGGGGTGATTGCTCCGACGCAGGACGCGGTGATCGCGGGCAACATCCTCACAGTGACGGCCACGCCGGTGACCAGCAATTTCGACAACGCGTCGACCCAGACCATTTCCATCGCGCTGACGGGTGTGTCGAATTCAAGCGCGCCCTCGCCTGCGTTTACGGTGACGCCCGCGGCGCCCGAGGTGAACGTGGTCGCGACCTTCGACGCGACCAACACAACGGATGAAGGCGGCCAGTGCTTGAACGCCTGCTCGTACGCCTGGAATTTCGATGACGGCGCGACCGCCTCGGGCCGCGTCGCGACGCACGCGTTCGCGGTCGCAAGGGTGTATAACGTTGCGTTGACCGTCACGGACGCGTCCGGCCTCGTGGTCACGCTGCGGCAGACTGTTGCCGTGAGCGCTCCGGCGAATCCCACGGTGGTACTGACGGTGTCGCCCAACCCGCCGATCGTGAATCAGTCGGCGACGTTTGTGGCCACCGCCGTTGCGGCCGTGAACCACAGCATCGTTCGCTACGAGTGGAATTTCGGGGATGGATCCGCGACGTCGACCGGAATGTCGTCCACGACGCATACGTACGGTGCATTGGGCACGTTTACCGCCACCGTACGCGCGGTGGACGACGTCGGGCAGGCTGGTGCCGCGAGCGCGTCGCTCGTGGTCGGAAGCGGCATCGTCGCGACGTTCTATTTCACGCCGACGGTTGTTCACGGCGGCCTCGTGATCGCCTTCAACGCCGCCAACTCGACGCCTTCCAACGGCGCATCGATCTCGCAATACCAATGGGATTGGGGCGATGGCACCCCCATTGAATCGACGTCGACGGCGAGCATCAACCACACATTTCCCGCGGTTGCGAACACGTACGTCGTGCGGCTGGTGATCACCGACTCGCAGAATCGAATCGCCGTGACCCAGCAAAATGTGCCGGTGGTGGTCCCATAACCGGACCGCATACGCTGGAGAAGACTGACGCCGGGGCCGCAAGCCCCGGCGTTTTTGTTGGCAGCAGGCAGCCGGCAGCCGGCGGCAAGCAGCAAGCAGCAAGCCCTGGTTTGTTCCTGCCCGCTGCCCGCTGCCGGCTGCCGGCTGAGTAGAATCAATGGACGTGACCGAAAGTCATCGCATCGAAGAGCTGCGCCGCCAGGTCCAGAAGGACCCCTCGTCGATTGCCTTCGCCCAGCTTGCGGAGGAGTACCGCCGTGCCGGCGGTTACGAGGAGGCGGTCAGTGTGTGTCGCGCCGGCCTCGCGCGGCATCCCGCGTATCTCTCCGCGCGCGTGACGCTCGGTCGCGCGCTGATGGAGCTCGATCGATACGACGAGGCGCGGACGGAGCTCGAAGCGGTGATCAATCTCGCGCCCGACAACCTGGCCGCGATTCGGGCCCTGGCCGAAATCCACCAGCGGCGAGGCGAGCTCGGAGAGACGCTCAAGCGGTACAGCGCTGCCCTCGACGTCGCGCGTGACACACCGGTGCGCGAGCCCGCGCCCCGCGCGATCGAGCCGGAGGCGCTGAGTTCCAGTGAGCCCGAGCCAATCGACAGCACGCCCGTAGAGACCGACCTTTCCGCCTCCGCCGACGTCGGGTCGCGCGGCGCCCCGACCAGCCAGCGCTGGCTGGGCGGACCGCTTTCGCCGTCCACCCCGGCGGGCGAGCAGGTCGGCCCTGCCCAGCCACTGGAGGCGGTTGACGCGCTTGATGCGCTCACGCTGGATCTGCCGCCGCTGCCGCCGCCCGCAGCGTCCTGGAGCTTCGACGTGCCGCCGTTTGATTGTGCGGCGGATGTGAACCTCGATCTGCCCGGGGACGACCCGTCCCCCGATCTGCCGCCGCGCGACGAGTGGACATCCGTCCTGCAGGAGCTGGAAGAACAGGAGCCTGTGCGGGAGCCGGAACCGGTGCCGGGTCCCGCGCTGCAGGAGCTGGAACAATGGCTCGCGGCGATCGTCGACGACCGGTCGAATCAACGGTGATCGATCGTTGCGGCTGCCTCCTTCTGCTGCGCTGGCGCACCGGCATGCGCGTATTCGCGAGTCGCTCGAGGCGCTGAGCCTCGACGCGCTGATCGTGACGCCGCCGGCCAACATTCGGTACCTGTCTAATCACGCCGGCAGCGCAGGCAGTCTGGTCCTGACGCGCGATGCCGCCCACCTGCTGATTGATTTCCGCTACCGGGAATCGGTGCGCGGGCTGCAGGACTCGCCGGCCGCATGTCCGGGGTTGCGTGTCTGGGAGGTGCCGGCAAGCTACGAAGAGGCCCTGCTCGCATGCCTGACGGACGTCGGCGTCGCGACCGTCGGGTTCGAAGGAGCACACGTCAGCGTCGCGCGCCACGAATGGTGGCGCGACACGATCGCCGCGCGAGGTCTCGACATCGCGCTTCGCTCGACCGAGCGGATCGTCGAGCAGGCCCGCGTGATCAAGGACGCATCCGAGATCGACACGCTGCGCGAGGCGGCCTCACGGCTCGCGCGCGTCTTCCCCGCAATGCTCAGATCTGTCCGTGCTGGAGAGACGGAGCGCCGCATTGCGGGCGTGATCGAAGCCACGATGCGCGACGCCGGGTACGAACGCATGGCCTTCGACACAATCGTCGCGTCAGGGCCGCATTCGGCGATGCCGCACTATCGCGCCGGCACTCGTGTGCTGACCGCGGGTGACCTGCTCGTGCTGGACTTCGGCGGCGTCTTGGACGGATACTGCTGCGACTTGACGCGTACGGTGTCGATCGGTTCGCCCTCGCGCGAGGCGCGGCGCGTCTACGACGCGGTGCGGGACGCGCAACAGGCCGCGGTGGCGGCGGTTCGACCCGGGGTCGACTCGTCCGCCGTGGACGCCGCCGCGCGCGACGTCCTCCAGGAGCGCGGGCTCGGTGATGCCTTCGGGCACGGGACGGGACACGGCCTCGGCCTGGAGGTGCACGAAGAGCCGCGCGTGATTCGCCGGCGCCCCGACGCGCCGTCCGTGCCGCTTGCGCCGGGAATGGTCTTCACGATCGAGCCCGGCGCGTACCTGCCGGGATTCGGCGGCGTGCGGATCGAAGACGATGTGCTGGTGACCGACACCGGCTGCGAGGTACTCACCACCGTGCCGCGTGAGCTGCTCGCGCTGTAGAACCCCTGATGAATTTTGACGAGATCAAACAAATCCTCGACCTGATGCGCGAGCACGAGCTCTCGGAGTTCGAGCTCGAGCGCGACAACATCAAGCTGCGCCTTCGGAAGAGCGATGCGGGTCACTCGACCGCAACGCCGGGAGGGCGCCACGCCCCATTGCCGGCGTCACCGCATCCGCCCGCGGGCGTGGCCGCTGCTCCCGCCGGCCAGGGCGGGGCGCCGGCGCGTGCCCCGGCCGACGATGCGGTGGATCTTGCCGTCGTGAAGTCGCCGATCGTCGGCACGTTTTACCGCGCCTCGGAGCCCGGAACGCCGCCGTTCGCCGAAGTGGGTGACGCGGTCAGGAAGGGACAAGTCCTGTGCATCATCGAGGCGATGAAGCTGATGAATGAGATCAACGCCGAGTGTGATGGGGACGTGGTGACGATTTACGTCGAGAACGGCCAGGCCGTGCAGTACGGCGAGCGGCTGTTTGCGATCAAGCCGGCGTAACGATGTTCAAAAAAGTCCTGATCGCGAATCGGGGGGAGATCGCACTGCGCGTGATCGTGGCGTGCCGGGAGCTCGGCATCAAGACGGTGGCCGTCTACTCGGAGGCCGACGAAAACTCTCTGCACGTGAAGTACGCCGACGAGGACGTCTGCATCGGTCCGCCGCGCAGCGCCGACAGCTACCTGAACGTGCCCGCGATCATCAGCGCCGCGGAGATCACCGGCGCCGATGCGATCCATCCGGGCTACGGCTTCCTGTCCGAGAGCGCGTACCTTGCCGAGGTCTGCGAGGCGTGTCACATCCGCTTCATCGGTCCCGATCCGAACGTCATCAAGCTGATGGGCGACAAGGCCCGCGCGCGCCGCGCGATGAAGAAGGCCGGCGTGCCGATGCTGCCCGGGAGCGACGGCCCGGTCGACAGCGAAGAGGCTGCCAAGGTCGCGAAAGATATCGGCTATCCCGTGATCATCAAAGCTGTCGCGGGCGGCGGCGGCCGCGGCATGCGCGTCGTCCGCGCCGCCGCCGATCTCGGGAACGCCCTCCGAACCGCGCAGCGCGAAGCCGAGGCCGCATTCGGCGTTGGCGATGTCTACGTCGAGAAGTACCTCGAGAACCCGCGCCACATCGAGTTCCAGGTCCTTGGCGACCATCACGGCAACCTCGTGCACCTCGGCGAGCGCGAGTGCTCGATCCAGAGGCGCCACCAGAAGCTGCTCGAGGAATCGCCGGCGTCTCCGCTCACCGACAAGGTACGCCGCAAGATGGGGAACCTCGTCGTCGACGCGGCGAAAGCCGTGCAGTACACGAACGCGGGCACCTTCGAGTTCCTGATGGACCAGGACGGCAAGTTCTCCTTCATGGAGGTCAACACGCGCCTCCAGGTGGAGCACCCGGTCACCGAGATGGTCACCGGCATCGATATCGTGAAGGAGCAGATTCGGATCGCGGCGGGCGAGCGCCTCTCGTTCAAGCAGAGCGAGGTGACGTTCACCGGCCATGCCATCGAATGCCGGATCAACGCCGAGGACCCGGACACGTTTGCCCCGTCGCCGGGCGTCATTCACGCCTTCAGCGTTCCGGGCGGGCCCGGCGTACGCATCGACACCGCCGCGCATTCGGAGTGCACCATCTCGCCCTACTACGATTCGATGATCGCGAAGATCATCGTGCACGGGCGCGACCGCCAGGAAGCCATCGCGCGGATGCGCCGCACGCTCGAGATGACCGTCATCGAGGGCATCAAGACGTCGGTGCCACTGCAGTTGAAGATCATCAACGATCCGGATTTTGCGGCAGCGAAGCTGAACACCGGCTTCATGGATCGGTACACGGCTACGCCGACGCCGGCCGCGGGCTCGTTCGCGGAAGCGTCGTAAAGACACCGGGTGTAGTTTTCTCGTGTTGCGGACAGAAAACTACACCCGGTGTCGTTTGCATGCCATCGTCGACGTTGACGCGGCCGCGCGCGCCGGCTGGACGCCGGCCGATCTCGCGCGCGCATTCCTGGCAGGCGGCGCCACGTGGATTCAAGTCCGCGCGAAGCAGCTTCCGTCGGCAGATTTTCTGGATCTGTGCGACGCCGTCGTGCGGAGCGCCTCCGAGTACGGCGCGACCGTCATCGTGAACGACCGCGCCGACCTCGCGCTGCTGTCGGGCGCAGCCGGTGTTCATGTCGGGCAGGACGATCTGCCGCCGGTATCGGTCCGCCGGCTGCTCGGCCCGGATGCCATCGTCGGCTATTCCACCCACACGATTGCGCAGATCGACGCCGCGACGCTCGAGCCGGCGTCGTACATCGCCGTGGGCCCGGTGTTCGGCACCGCCTCAAAAGACACCGGCTATGACGCGGTAGGCCTCGAGCTCGTCTCAGCGGCGGCCGCTCGCGCGAGCGGCCGCCCGATCGTGGCGATCGGCGGCATCACGCTCGAGAACGCGGCGTCGGTCATCAAGGCCGGGGCCGCAGCAGTGGCCGTGATCAGCGATCTGATGGTCACCAGCGACCCGCAGGGAAGGACCAGGGCGTACCTTCAGAGCCTCGCGCGATATCGCGTATAGTCTGCTTACTATTGGTGATTGGCGATTCGCGATTGGTGATTAGCGATTAGCGATGCGTGAATCACACATCACAAATCACAAATCACGAATCGCAAATGAGGGAGATTGTGGCTGGCTCATTGTTTCGGACCAAATCAATCGACCGCCTCCTCGCGGATGCGGAGGCGACCGGCGAGCATGCGCTCAAGCGGACGCTCGGCGCGTGGTCGCTGGTCTCGCTCGGCGTCGGCGGAATCATCGGCGCCGGCCTCTTCGTGCGCACCGCCGCCGCGATTGCCGAGCGGTCCGGCCCGGCGGTCACGATCGCATTCATTGTTGCGGGGGTCGGCTGCGCGTTCGCGGGACTCTGCTACGCCGAGTTTGCCTCAGTGATTCCGATCGCGGGCAGCGCGTATACATATTCGTACGCGACCATGGGCGAGCTCACCGCGTGGATCATCGGCTGGGATCTCGTGCTCGAGTACGCCATCGGCGCCGCGACCGTTGCGATCGCGTGGAGCGAGTATTTCAACAAGGTGCTCGAGTACGTCGGTCTGCACGTCCCCTATGAATGGTCTCACTCACCCTTCCAGGTGATGGACGGGGTTCGCGGGATCATGAACGTCCCGGCGGTTGTCATCCTGGCCATTCTTTCCGGCCTGCTCATTCGCGGGACGCGCGAGTCGGCGTTTGTCAACAACCTCATCGTGATCACGAAAGTGTCGATCGTGTTGATGGTGATTACGTTCGGCTGGCAGTTCATCAGCCCGGCGAATCACACCCCTCTCATTCCTCCCGCGACGACGTACGTCACCCCAGAGGGGGTGACGCACGCCTACGGCGGCGTCTTGGGGATCCTTGGCGCGGCGGGGGTCGTCTTCTTCGCGTTCATCGGTTTTGATGCGGTCTCTACCGCAGCGCAGGAGACGAAGAATCCGAAGCGCGACATGCCGATCGGCATCCTCGGTTCGCTGGTGGTCTGCACCGTGCTGTACGTCCTGTTCTCGTACGTGCTGAGCGGCATTGCCACGGTCGAGGACTTCAGGACGGCCGGCCGGGAAGCGTCTGTCTCGTTTGCGATCACGAAGTACATGACGGGGTATCAGTGGCTCGCCAAGTTCGTGACGATCGCGATCCTGGCCGGGTTCTCGTCCGTTATCCTCGTGATGTTGCTGGGGCAGTCGCGGGTGTTCTATACGATGAGCCAGGATGGGCTCGTTCCGAAGATCTTTTCGGACGTCCATCCGCGGTTCAAGACACCGTGGAAGTCCAACGTCGTGTTCTTCGTGTTCACCGGCCTCTTTGCCGCGTTCATCCCCGGCGACATCGTCGGTGAAATGACCAGTATCGGGACGCTGTTCGCGTTCATCCTCGTGTGCGCGGGTGTCTGGATCATGCGGCGTCGCAGGCCGGACCTGGTACGCGGCTTTACGGTGCCTGCGCTGCCGGTTGTGTCCACGCTCGGCATCGTGGTGTGTGGTGCGATGATCTACGGCCTGGGCTGGACGAACTGGGTGCGACTCGCCGTGTGGCTGGCGATCGGGCTGGCGTTGTACTTCAGCTACGGGAGAAAGCACAGCCGCCTCGCGATGGGTGCGAGGTCGCACACCGCGTAGTCACGCTGACGAATTGACGAATCTGCAAGGCCCACGCCTGGCGATCGCCCTGCTGGTGGGCGTCCTGTTGGGCGGGACGTTCGGCTACATGGCGATCGAGGGGTGGAGCGCGTGGGACGCGTTCTACATGACGGTGACCACGGTGGCCACGGTCGGCTTCCAGGAGGTGCACCCGCTGTCGTTTCCAGGGCAGGCGTTCACCGTCCTGCTGATCTTTGGCGGCGTAGGCACCGCGTTCTACACCGCCACCCTGCTGGCAACGATCATCGTGGAGGGCGGGCTGCATCGGCGGTTCGAGCAGCGACGCATCGCTCGTATGCTGGACGAGATCAAAGACCACTTCATCCTGTGCGGATATGGCCGCATCGGGAGCATCATTACCGCGGACCTGCATCAACAGGGCGTTCCGTTCGTCATCGTCGAGCGCGATCCCGAACGGGTCCACACCGCTCTCGAGAAGGGATGGCTCGCCCTCAACGCCGATGCGAGCCGCGAAGAAGTGCTCGCGCGCGCGGGCATTCACCGCGCGCGGGGGCTGATCGCCGCGGTCGGCACCGACGCCGAGAACGTGTACACCGTGTTGACGGCGCGCGTCATGCGTCCGGATCTGTTCATCATTGCGCGCGTGGAATCGGATGACGCGGAACACAAGCTGCGACGCGCGGGAGCGGACCGCGTCATCTCGCCGTATCAGATCGGCGCCTCGCACATCGCGCAGACCGCGCTCCGGCCGGCCGTGGTCGACTTCATGCACCTGGCCACCAGCTCGGAGCACCTCGATCTCTCCATGGAACAGGTGCACATCAACGAGGATTCACCGCTGGCCGGACGGAGCCTCATCGATATCGGCGTCCGTCAGAAGTACGGCGTCATCGTCGTCGGCATCAGGCGCGCCGGCGGCGGGATGGAGTTCAATCCGGCGCCCGAGGCGGTAATCCGGGCCGGCGATGACCTCGTGGTGCTCGGTCGCGTGACGAGCGTGAAAGATCTCGAGAGGAGCGCGACGACGGCATGACGGCGCGCGTGCTGGACGGGCAGGCGCTTGCCCGGAAGATGCAGGAAGAGATCAGGCCGGAGGTGGCGGCGTTCACCGCGCAACACGGGCGGCCGCCAGGGCTGGGCATCGTGCTCGTCGGGGAGAATCTGGGGTCAGAAATCTACGTACGCAACAAGCTCAAGACCGCCGCGGACATTGGATTTCGCGCCGACCTCGAGCGGCTCCCCGCGACGGCGACGCTTGCCGACACGTTGGCGCTGGTCGATCGACTGAACCGGAGCGCGGTGCACGACGGCATCCTCGTGCAGTCGCCGCTGCCGAAGGCCATGGGGGCTGGCGCGGGGCAGCGCGTGTTCGACGCCATCGCGCCGGAGAAGGATGTCGACGGGCTCACGCCGGTCAACGTCGGCCTGCTCGTGCAGAAGCGCGCCGCGTTCATCGCGTGCACGCCGTCAGGCATCATCGAGCTCCTTCAGTGCGAGAGAATTCAAATCGCGGGACGACATGCCGTGGTGATCGGCCGCAGCGATATCGTCGGCAAGCCGATGGCGTTGCTGCTCCTGCACCGCGACGCCACGGTCACGATCTGCCATTCGAAGACGCCGAGCCTTGCCGAGGTCTGCCGCCAGGCGGACATCCTCGTCGCGGCGATCGGCAGGGCAGGGCTGGTGACGAAGGCGTTCGTGAAGCCGGGCGCGGCGGTGATCGATGTCGGCATGAACAAGGTGACCGATCCCGCCGTCGCGCAGACGCTGTTCGCCGAAGGTCACCCGCGCCTCGACGTGTTTCGATCGAAGGGCTCGGTGCTCGTGGGCGACGTGCATCCAGAGGTTGCGGAGGTCGCCGGCGCGCTGACGCCGGTACCGGGCGGCGTCGGGCCGCTGACGATCTCGATGCTGATGAAGAACACGCTGCGCGCCGCGCAGGCGCGCGCGGGCCAGGCCGTTGGCTGATGTCCGCCGGGTCGGACTGACCGGCGGCATCGCCACCGGCAAAAGCTACGTCCGCTCGCGCTTCGAGGCGCTCAGTGTTCCGACGATCGACGCGGATGTCCTGGCGCGCGATGCGGTGGCGCCAGGCAGCACGGGGCTGGCGGCGGTCGTGAAGCGGTTCGGTCCCGGCGTGCTCGACTCGTCTGGCGGGCTCGATCGCCGCACGCTTGCCGCCATCGTGTTCGCCGATCCCGAGGCCCGGCGCGCGCTCGAGGCGATTATTCACCCGGTCGTCCGCACGCAGGCGGATGCCTGGTTTCGTGGCCTTGATCCCGCGCGGCATCCCTTCGCCCTCGCCGACATCCCGCTGCTGTTCGAAACCGGCGGTAACCACGACTACGACGCGGTGATCGTCACCGCCTGCGATCCGGAAGAGCAGGTGCGCCGCATCGTCGCGCGCGATCATGTCACGGACGCCGAAGCCCGCCAGCGCGTCGCGGCTCAGCTGCCGATCGAAGAGAAAGTCCGCCGCGCGGATTACGTCATTCGGACGGACGGCACGCACGAAGAGACCGACCGGCAAGTACGCGAGATCTTCAATCAGCTAAGCAACACGACGTCATGATCCTCGCGACGGGTCTGGAATCAGCTTGACGACGGCGATCGGAGGATTGATCCTTAGACGAGGAGAACGTAGATGAATGGAATGCTCGCATCCGCGCTGATAGGCCTAGCAGTCCTTATTGCGGGTCTTCTCGTCGTGCACTTCACGCCCGAGAGCCGGGATCGAAAGAAGTGAACGGCACGTGCCGTCCCGAACGATTCAAGTGACCCGAACGTCTCGAACGATCCGAGCGATCTACTTGACGGGGACGAGCCGCTTCAGCTCCTCGCCCCAGTTCTGCACGACGATGATCGTAGGCGCGGGCCCGCTCTGGTCGGAACCCCCTTGTTTGATCATGAGGAACTTCTGGCCGTCCGGTGACACGTCGTACGTGCGCCCGAGGAACCCGCCGGCGTTGGTGAGATATCCCTCCTTCACGACTATCGTCGGTGTCGTCGACGCCCACGAGAGACCCCGTTCGACTCCGACTCTCATCAGTGCGCTTGCCGGCGATGCATAGAAGAGTTCCCGACCATCCCGCGCCCAGAGCGGTCGCACACCCCCGCCAGTCGACACCTGCCATCGTCCGCCGTTGACCTCGGGAAACGGCCGGACATAGATCTCGAACTGCCCCGAGTCGCTTGCCTCGTACGCCAGCCAGCGGCCATCGGGGGATACGATTCCGTTGCGCTCGGCGAACGTAGACTGCACCAGCGGCGTGACGCGATGCGTGCCATCGAGTGTGAGCTGCATGACATCCTCAGAGGTCTTCGACATGCTCTCTGTGAAAATCAATTTTGTGCCGTCGGGTGAGACCGACGCCGCGTTCTGCAGGTCAGGACTCTCGGTGCCGGTTCCGTCCGCCGCCTGCCAGAACAGATTGCGAGAACCGGAACGTTCGGAGGAAAAGATCAACCGCCTGCCGTCGGGCGTCCATACCGGATAGGAATCGACATTCGTATCGAACGTCGCGCGGGTCAACGTCAACCTGGCGAGGTCCCACAGCCAGATATCGACGTCTGCATCCTGTGCGCCCAGGGCGACACGCGTGCCGTCAGGTGAGAGCCTGGGATAGATATACATTCGCTGCGGTGCTGCGATTGACGTTTCGCGGCCCTGACGGTCGACCCACACGAGCGTGCGCGGCACTGCGCCGACACCCCCGCCTCCGCCTGGTATGTACGCGAGCGTCCCATTGGCTGCGATGACGGCGTTCACCCCTCCAGTTGTCATCATCGACACGTCGGCCACGACCGGCACCGGTGTTCCGCGTGTTTCGAGGCGCACGGGATCGAAGGCGACGGCGCGCAGCGTACCGGCTGCGGCGTACACGAGATGACCGCTTGGCGAGTGGTGCGCGTGGCCGCCGCCGCGGATGAGAATCTTCTGCGAGCCGGTCTGCAGATCCAGTACCGCGACCTGGGCGGCATCCAGACCGCCTGACTGCGCGGCAATCGTGAAGAGGACGTGCCGGCCGTCCGCGAGCGCCTCTGGCCACAGGTGATCCACGTCGCCGCGATCGCGGTTCGGGCGAGTGAGAACAGTCGGCATTCCGCCGGCTGCCGAAACCCGCTGCAGTCCTGTGGCCGTGTTGCTCGTCGCTGCGACGATCGCCTCATTCGACAGCCACGAAATGCCGCGCGACGGACCGTCAAGGCTCGCGAGCGTCACCGGCGGGCCTCCCGTAATGGAGACCTTCCGCAGCACGCTGGTGTTGTCGATGAAGGCGACCCACTGACCATCGGGCGAGACGCGTGGCGCGCGCGCACCGCCCTTGAAGACGGACACCGGCTCGAGCTTGTCGATTTCGCGAACAAAGATTTGCGTGCCGTTATTTCCCACATACACGACATGAGATCCGTCTGGTGTGATGTCGACATCCAGATCGATTCCGTTGGTCGAAAGTGCCGCCGCCGGTGACAAAGGGATCGCCAGACGCGAAACCCGCGGCGGTGCCGGGCGTGTCGTCATCCACACGGCAGCGCCGGCGAGAGCGGCGCCAACGAGCAATGCCGGAGCCGCAACAATCGCAAGACGGCGCCAGAGCGGTGCCTCGCGCGCGGCAATGACGGACGACGCCGCTCTTGCGGCCGCGTCGCCGCGCGAGTCCGCTTCGTCGACAGCGAACAGCGCCGCCGCGATGTCTCCGATACGTTTGCGCCGATCTTTTTCGAGGCACCGCCTCAGGAGAGCACGAATCACAGCCGGGAGATCGGCGGGCAGCGCGCTCCAGTCTGCCGGCTCCTTGCCCAGCACGGCCACGAGCACGTCCGTGACGTCCTCACCGTCAAACGGCCGCCTGCCGGTCAGCATCTCGTAGAGCACACAGCCGAAGGCCCAGATATCGCTGCGCTTGTCCGCCGGTCGCCCCTTCGCCTGCTCCGGCGACATGTATGCCGCTGTGCCAAGCAGCC